>CALXAW010000103.1 GCA_944386375.1 uncultured Clostridia bacterium | reverse complement strand
ATGGATTTATATAATCTTCATAATCCATCATAACTTTTCTTTCTATTCTTTTTCCGTTGTTATTAAAAATATATATTCCTGCAATATAAATTTCTTTTCCATTATAATCATAAGAATGTTCCATTTTTGCTGGTTCTAAATTTGCACAATATGAATCATAAATATCTATGTCTTTAACTACTGGTAAATTTTCTATATAATTTAATTTATCTATTCTATCAGGTTCCAATTCAGTTATTGTAAAATCGTATATTGCTTTTAGTTTAAATACTTCTTCCTTAGATAAGTTTGTTTTTAAAGAATCTCCTTTTAAGTCTTCTTCAAATAAATTTTCATATTCTTTTCTAAATTCATTTTCCAGCCATTTCTTTCCTACTTCTTTTGCTAATTCTAAGTTTGAATATACTTGATAGTTATACTTCCATGAATCAAATGATACTTGTAATAGATATATTTTATTCATTTTTTTCTACTTCCTTTCATAAAAATCATTATATTATTTCATATATTAATATTAAATTTCTTATTTTCTCTATATTAAGTATTTGATTATATTGCTTTATGCATTTTTACACTTTAGTTAGTTTTTTATTTTATTTTTTCTAAATTGATATATTTGTCATATTCTTCTAAATATATTAATTCTATTTTACCTAATTTTTTATTAATGCTTTTCATAATCCAAATATGTAAAATGTTTCTATCAAATCTGACACCATCTTTTAAGTATAAAATGGTATCTGTATATTTTTTTTGTACTTCCAGATTTTTTATTATATTTTCTAAAGATATTTCATCTTCATTGAATATAGATTTTCCAATAAACAAATTAATATCTAACTTTTTAGATAAATCCTGCAATTCTTTTAATATTTCCTGTTGATTGTAATTGTTAATTATATCTATATTATTTAAAAATATACATTTGATGGTTTTTTCTTTTTTATATTTGCAACATAATTCTTTTAAATCTTCTAAAGATAATCTTTCCTTATGCTCTAAAAATAATGGTGCAGATTTTATTTTAAAATCTGCTTCTTTAAGCTTATCTTTTTCCTCTTTGTTAAATAATTCCACTGTTTTAATAATTTTTTTTCCATCAACTATCTCTATTAAATCTATTTTATTATTTTTACTTAATTTAATTATTTCTTCTTGAGTTAAAACACTTTCAACAATTCGATTGTCCAATAATTTTGTTCTATTTAACATAGTCATACTAGATATGATATCATCAATAATATAGTCAGAAACTTCTATTAACATTGGTAATATTTCCATTTCATATTTTTTATTTTCAAATATAATTTTTCTTTCTTTTTTTATGTTTTCAGAACAATCTCTTATTAAATTATTATCAATATACAAACTAGACTCTTTCTGAATTATAGAAATGTTTTTTACAATGTTTAACAAAAAATCTCCAATAATATAATCAGAACTTACACACAATATTAGTTGTGGAGTTTTTAATTTTACAATATTATCTAAATCATCAAATCCTGTTTTCATTTTTTCTTTCCTCTTTCTCTATATTTTCATAATTTTTGCAATATCTTTTTTACATTTTCAATTTGTTCTACTGATAATGAACTAATTGAATTTTTATCACAACCTACTATAATAAAAGTTGAATATATTTCTACATTATTTATTATTCTATTTCTTTTTAGTTCTTTCTTTAATGTCGCATCCTTACTGTAAATTAGATATATATTTTCTGCTAATTTCATTTTTTTATATGGATAATATACTAGACCATATAAATCATAATTTATGTTATTTATCATTTTTATGGATGGCTTTTTATCTGGCTCTACAATTATGGCTTTAATATTCTTCATTTTAATATCAATCCTTCCTCGTATAAATTGTTTTAACTTTGTTTTTCAACAAAAAAATACTTCTTAATTAATATATTTTAATTATATTAATCAAAAAGTATTTTTTCAATATTGTTGGTCACGTAATGTATTATTATGATTTATTATATCTTTCATAAGCATCCTTGGAAATTTTTCTTATTTCTTCACGTAAATGTATTGGTCTTATTATTTCAACTAAATCTATATTTCTCATAGCCCACATTTTAAATCCCATTGTGTTAGTATCTACTAATAGTTTAAAGTGCTTTTCATCATTTGGTATTTTTTCTATGGTTACGTTCCTACCAAATGTTTCAAATATTGTATCTAATAACCAAATATGGCAGATTGCTTCTATTTCTTCTTTCTTGCCTCCAAACATTTCTGTAGAAGATTCTGCAAACTCTTGTATTTCACTTTTTTTCTTCTTTATCTTAATATCTTCAATGAGTATTTGAACATTCTTCATTCTATCTAATCTATAATTATAAAATTTAGTTTCTCCTTCTTTTATTCCAATTAAATAGAATTCTTGTTTATTGTATGTAATTGCATAAGGAGATACTGTTGGCGTACTTACTATTTTCTTTTCTAATTTATTAGTTATTGCATATTTCCAATATTCGAATTTGATTTTTTTGTTTTGAAAAATGCTTTCAGATATGTCTTCAATATTTTTTATTACTTCTACATTCTCTGTTTTACTATTAACTGAATATATTTGATAATTTTTTAGTTTTTCGTTCTCATATATATTTTGCATATTTTTACATTTTTTTATAATTTCTTTTGCAATACTTGGAACTATATAATTTGCATAGCTAAAGTTGTCAATTATTGCCCTTATTTCTCCTGGTTCAAAATCTGTTTCTGGATCTCTATTTATATAATATCCTTTTCCATTTTCTTCTCTTGTGCTAATATCATAATCTAATTTATATTTTAGTAAATTGATATTTCTTCTTATTGTTCTTGGGTCAATTTCTACATCATATATTTCTTTTACTTTTCTTTGTATTTCTGTTGCCGACAACATATTCTCTTCATTACTATATTTTTTTAATACATTTAATATGTATAATATGTTTCCATTTTTTTTATATAAATTCATAAGTTTATCTCCATTCCTCTTATCTAATTATTTGTTAGAATACCAAATTATATGATCCATTTCATTCCTAGTTATTTTTTCTTCTGTATTATTTCTTATATCTTCTAAACAATCATAAAATTTTCTATATTGTTCAATTATTTCTTCTTCATTCGTATATTTGTTTTTATCGAATTTTAATTGTTTTACTTCAATTTTTGGTTCTTTTAAATATTCATTAATATAATATCCTATATTACTTATAATAATATTATCATATATATAATATTTATCTTCTTCGCCATTGTTTTTATCGAATTCAAAAATCTTTTTTGCTTCTACATCAGAAGTAAAGGCATTACTTACATATTTGCAAAATTTTGTAGCAAAAGAATAATGGAAATTTTCATTGTCACTTTCAGGAATTGTTATATATCCTATTAAACAAAAATCATTTTTCCTAATTAATCGTTTTATAAAGTTTTCCATTCCATTTTGTTCATCTATAATATATTTATAGATTTTTTGCGAAACATTTCTCCTACCTTCTGTATTGCCAGATTGATGAGCAGATAAGTGGGTAGAATTTTCTCTATCTATTGCATAAACTACTCCATTTATTATAGTTTTTAAATCTAATTTTATATTTATTTCTTGATTGTTATTTTCTTTTTTCTTTTCGTATGTTAATTTATCTGAAATCTCCGTACTATTATTTTTTTCACATTTAATTTTTTTAGCTATTTCTATAAATCGCTTAATCCAATAGCTACTAGAACCATATCTATGTAATTTTATTTTTTCATTGCTTTCTCCTTTTAAATATTCAACATAATCTACACTCGGTTTATTAATTCTACTATTAAAATCTTTATAACGAGAATCTATCATTAGTACTGCTTCTATAAAATCTGCATTATTACGAGTTAAACTTAAATTTTCCTTTTCTCCAAAAAATTCTAATTCCTCATAATATTTATTACTTTCTATTTTACTCATATCTTTCTCCTCCTATTATTTCATTAAATTTCATCCAAATTTTTACCATTGCATAAGTATCAAGTTCACAATAAACTAGAAGTCCATGTCTTATTTTTTCTTGTTCTTCTTTTGATTTCCCTTTTAAACTCAAAAACGCTTCTTGAGCTTCTCCACCATTATGAACTACAGGCAAATTATGATAATCAAGTTCTGGGTCATTAGGATATAATGCGGGTAATACAGCTTTTATTGATGCAGATCCATGCATTTCTTTGCAATAATATTTTCTTTGTTTAAAAAAAAAAAAAAAATCTACCATATT
>CALXAW010000102.1 GCA_944386375.1 uncultured Clostridia bacterium | reverse complement strand
AAATTGGCGCGCGAACAAATACGCGATGTGTAACTATGCTAAAATGTTAAAAAATTTTAATCACATCGCTTTTGTTCTTGTCACAGTCTTGAAAATAGAGTCTTATAATGATATAATATGTAAAATAAATAAAAAGAAGGTGATAATGTTGCCAAAAGAATATGGATTAGTACTAGCAGGTGGAGGAACTAAAGGAGCATATCAAGTAGGAGTATGGAAAGCACTAAAAGAACTAAAAATACCGATAAAAGCGGTGGTAGGTACATCAATAGGAGCATTAAATGGAGCATTAATAATACAAGATGATTTAGAAAAAATGGAAAATCTATATAAAAATATAAAAATAGATGACATAATGAAAGTTGGAAAAGACTTTGATAGAAAGAAAAATATTTTTTATGTCCCAAATATTACAAAAATGGCATCAGACTACAGAGGGCAAAAGGGGATTTCAAATGCACCATTAAGAAAAACAATAGAAAATAGTGTAGACATAGATAAGATATACAATTCAGATATAGATTTTGGATTATTAACAGTTAAAGCAAAAGATATGAGTCCAGTTGCATTATTTAAAAAAGATATACCAAAAGAAAAAATGATAGATTATTTATTGGCAACATCATGTTTCCCTATATTTAAACCACAAGTAATAGATGGAGAAGAATATCTAGATGGCGGATTATATGACAATGTACCAATAAATATGTTATTAAAAAAAGGATATAAAAATATAATTGTAGTAGAAGTAGCAGGAATTGGTATAAAACGCAAAAACATAAAAAAAGATGTATATATAAAAGTAATTTCACCAAATGAAAGTTTAGGCGGAACATTTGAATTTAACCATGAGCGTATTAGTAATAACATACAACTAGGATATTTAGATTGTATGAGAGCATTTAACAAGTTACAGGGACATATATATTATTTTAAATCAGAAGAATTTTATAAAATGGTAGAAATATTTAATTTACAAACAATATATGGACTAGAATATGCAGCAAAGATGTATAATATGGACAAGCACAAAGAATATAAATTTGAAGAATTTTTAAAAGAACTAAAAACAAAACATTTAAAGGCACAAAGAAGATATGAAGAAATACGAAAAGATTTAAAAACAGGGAGTATAATACATTTAAAAAGCAAAATATCAAAAATTTTTGGAAAAGGTTTAGGGTTATGCATGGTAATGGATATGTATCAAAATAGACCAACATCTAAAAAATTTGACTACTTAAATGCATTTATACAAGATTATATTTTATCAGCAAAGGCTATGTTAGAGTTATTAAATTATACAAAATAGATGGTGCTTAAGTAATAAAAAAGGAGGAATTTAAAATGGAAAATTTTTTAAAGAAAACAGGCTGGGAATCAGTAATAACTTCATTAGTATTTGCAGTAATAGGAATATTATTTATATGTAATCCGGAAGGAACATTTACTTTTGCAACAACCATTTTAGGATTAATTTTTATAATAGGAGGAATTATAAAAATTATAAACTACTTTAAAAATAGAGGAATTTTAGATTTCTACAATTATGAGCTAATATATGGTATTATTGCCATAATAATAGGCATAGTTGTTATTGTATATAGTAATGCACTAGAAACTATTTTTAGAATAATAATAGGAATTTGGATAATATATAGTGGAATAATGAGACTATTACTTGCTTCAAAATTAAAAGCCATTGAATCACAAAGTTGGAAGCCAGTTTTGATAATAGCAGTAATAATGTTAATTTGTGGATTATTTATAACATTTAATTCAGGTGCAATAATAATGACAATAGGTATAATAATGCTAATATATGCAATAATGGACTTAATAGAAGGATTTGTTTTTATAAGAAATGTGGATAAAATATTGAACAAATAGGAAAGCCATTTTATTAATGGCATTCAAAATTTTTTCATTGGCTTTCCGTAAATTTGGTGCAATGTTATTTTTTATTGAATAGGAAAAAAGCGACTTTTCCTATTCAATAAAAAACAAGCTAATTAAGGCTTGTTTTTTTAGTAAAATGGTTATATAATATAAAACGAATTAAAATAGAAGAAATTAGGAGATGAGAATATGTCAGTTAGCAAACAAGAGATATTACACATTGCAAATTTAGCAAGCCTAAATTTACAAGAAAATGAAATAGACCAATATATTTCTAATTTAGAAGAAATATTAGATTTTGCAAATGTTGTAAATAATGCACCAGTACAAGACCTAGATATAACAATAGGTGCTAATGAAATGAAAAATGTTTTTAGAAAAGATGAAGTAGAAATATTTGAGGATAATAAGGCTTTACTTCAAAATGCAATAAATCCAGAGGGGAATATGTTTCGTATACCAAAAGTTCTTTAAAATTAGTGAAAAGCAACAATCTGTGCATTTTCATTATCTATTGCAAACCTTGACGTATACTAGAACAATAGTGTCATGATTTGAATAGTTCAACATTGTAGTTTTGCAATATGACACGTAATTGTTCGAAGCGCCAAATTTTATGAAATAAAATTTGTGTGCATGGGGGAGCAAAGCGACAAAAGTGACCAAGGTCACTTTGCTGACTTCAGCTTGCAATAACTAATAAAAAATGCACATCTTGTCACTTTTGACTAATTTTAATAAAAAGAATAGTAGAAAAGCAACAATCTGTGCATAAAAATAAAGGAGGAAGATTAATGAATATAGTTGAACTTACAGTTCACGAATTACAAGAAAAGTTAAAAAATAAAGAATTAACAGTAGAGCAAATAACAAAAGCATATGTAGATAGAATTAACGAAAAAGAAAAAGATGTACAAGCTTTTGTAACAACTTTAACAGATGAGGCTTTACAACAAGCCAAAGCTGTAGATACAAAAAGAGAAGAAGGAGAAATTACAGGAGAGTTAGCAGGAATACCAATAGGTATAAAAGATAATATATGTACTAAAGGTATAAAAACAACTTGTAGCTCAAAAATGTTAGAAAATTTTGTATCACCATATGATGCCACAGTAATGGAAAATATAAATAAAGAAAATATGATAAACTTAGGAAAGTTAAATATGGATGAGTTTGCAATGGGTAGCTCAACAGAAACATCATATTTTAAGAAAACTAAAAATCCTTGGGATTTAAATAAAGTACCAGGAGGCTCTTCTGGTGGAAGTGCAGCAGCAGTAGCAAGCAATATGGTACCATGGGCATTAGGAAGTGATACAGGGGGGAGCATACGTCAACCAGCAAGTTATTGTGGTGTTGTAGGCTTAAAACCAACATATGGACTAGTTTCAAGATATGGACTAGTAGCATTTGCATCATCACTTGACCAAATAGGCCCTATAACTAAAGATGTAAAAGATAGTGCTATTCTTTTAAATGTAATTGCAGGTCATGACAAAAAAGATACAACATCTGTAGATATGGAGAAAAAAGATTATACAAAAGCATTAAAAAATGATGTAAAAGGCTTAAAAATAGCAGTACCAAAAGAGTTCTTTGGAGAGGGTATAAATAGCGAAGTAAAAGAAAACTTAGAAAAAGCAATAGAAAAATACAAAGAATTGGGAGCACAAGTAGAAGAAATATCATTAGATGTTGCAAAATATGCATTAGCTACATATTACATAATAGCATGCGCAGAGGCTAGTTCAAATTTAGGTAGGTTTGATGGAATACGTTATACATATAGAACAGAAAAATTTGGTAATTTAAAAGAACTATATAAAAAGACAAGAAGTGAAGGCTTTGGACCAGAAGTAAAAAGAAGAATTATATTAGGTACATATGTGCTTTCTTCTGGATATTATGATGCATATTACAAAAAAGCACAGCAAGTACGTACACTAGTAACAAACCAATTTAATAAAGCATTTGAAAATTATGATGTTATACTTACACCAACATCACCAATAGTTTCATTTGACTTGGGATCAAAAACAGACAATCCTTTGGAAATGTATTTAGCAGATATTTGTACAGTTTCTATAAATATAGCAGGACTTCCAGCAATATCAATACCATGTGGAGTAAATAGTGATGGTATGCCAGTTGGAATGCAATTAATAGGAAATAGATTCTGCGAAGAAACAATACTAAATGCAGCATATACATATGAACAAGCTATAAACTTTAGACAAAACTACAAACCAGAGTTTAAGGGAGGTGCAAAATAAATGGCAAGAGACGATTATGAAGTAGTAATGGGGCTGGAGGTGCATGCAGAATTATCAGCAAAAACAAAAATATTTTGTTCTTGTCCAACAGCATTTGGTGCAGCACCAAAC
>CALXAW010000101.1 GCA_944386375.1 uncultured Clostridia bacterium | reverse complement strand
AATGAAGCAATAAAAGAGGCGAAAAAGGTATATGACGAATTAATGGCAGACGAACATGAAAGAACACTAATAAAATTGAGAGAAAAATACATAAGAGATTATAACACAATAAAAGAAGATGGGTATAATAATGGGTATAATGATGGCAAGGATGCTGGATTAACTCAGGGATTAGAGCTTGGTAGAAGTGAAGGATTATCTCAAGGCAAAGAGCTTGGAGCGAAAGAAAATACAATAGAAATAGCTAAAAAAATGCTAAAAGAAAACCTAGAATTAGAACTCATACTAAAAATGACTGGTTTAAGCAAAGAAGAATTAGATAAATTAGCTAAAGAATTACAGTAGCAACATTGCTGCAAAAATATATTACCAAAATTTACTTGATTTTTGTTAAAAGTTGTAGTAAAATATAATTGTTAAAAAAATAAGCCTTGTACTTAGCTTAAAGATTGCACCTATTCTTAAGTTCAGTTCAAGGAGTAAAAAATTAGGAGGTGTATATTATGACAAAAGAAAGAAAGCAAGAAATCATTAATACATATAAAAGAGAGGAAAATGACACTGGTTCTCCAGAAGTTCAAATAGCTCTTTTAACAGAAAGAATTAATGAATTAACAGAACACTTAAAAATCCACAAAAAAGATAATCATTCTAGACGTGGACTATTAAAAATGGTTGGTAAAAGAAGAAATTTACTAAACTATTTAGTTAAAAAGGATGTTCAAAGATATAGAGACATAGTAGAAAAACTAGGTTTAAGAAAATAAAAAGTAGGGGCATGTAAATGTTGAAGTGTAGTGGCTATTATACTAATTATAAAGTTATATTTTCTAGTTAGTATAATAAATGCTAAAAGGTTTTGCATGCTCCGTCTTTGTGTAAACTTAATAAATTAGAAGTAGCTTGTATAATATGCTATGCATGTAGCATATTATAGAGGTTACCATCTAATAAGTTAAGTTTACAGTATAAATAATAGGTGCAATGTTGTTTTTTATTGAATAGGAAAAATCAATTTTTCCTATTCAACAAAAAAATTAATTTATTAGGAGGAATAAAAATGTTTAAAAGTTATGAAACAGAACTAGCAGGAAGAAAACTTGTTATAGAAACAGGAAAAATTGCAGAACAAGCAAATGGAAGTGTAATGGTTAAATATGGAGATACAGTTGTAATGGTAAATGTTACAGCATCTAAAGAACCAAAAGATGGAATAGACTTTTTTCCATTATCTGTAGATTATGAAGAGAAATTGTATTCAGTAGGAAAAATACCAGGTGGATTTTTAAAAAGAGAAGGAAAACCAGGAGATAAGGCAATACTTACAGCAAGAGCAATAGATAGACCATTAAGACCATTATTCCCAAAGGATTTTAGAAATGATGTTGTTGTAGTTGCAACAGTATTATGTGTAGAACAAGATAATTCACCAGAGGTTGCAGCAATGATAGGTGCATCTTGTGCTCTTTCTATATCAGATATACCATTTGGTGGACCAACAGCTGCTGTAAATGTTGGACTAGTAGATGGAAAAATAATAATAAATCCAACAGAAGAGCAAAGAAAGAAAAGTGACTTAAACTTAACAGTTGCAGGAACAGAAGAAAAAATAGCAATGATAGAAGCAGGTGCAAATGAGGTACCAGAAGATGTTATGTTAGAGGCAATAAAAGAAGGACATGTAGAAATTAAAAAAATATGTAAATTTATAAATGATATAAAAGCAGAAATAGGAAAACCAAAATTTGAATATAAATCATTTGCAGTTGATGAAGATGTATATAAATTTGTAGAACAATATAAAGAAGAAATAAAAGTTGCAGTACAAGAAGTAGAAAAAGAAAAAAGAGACGAAAATATAGATAAAATAACAGAAAAAATAACAGCAGATTATACAGAAAAATATGGCGAAGAGCTAGCAGAAGAAAATAAAATGAATATATCAGAGGCAATTTATAAAGTAGAGAAAAAATGTGTAAGAGACATGATATATAATGAACATAAAAGAGTTGATGGTAGAGCAATAGACGAAATAAGACCATTATCATGCGAAGTTGGAGTTTTACCACGTACACATGGAAGTGCTATATTTACAAGAGGACAAACACAAGTAATGTCAATTGCAACATTAGGAATGATAAGCGAAGAGCAAATACTAGATGGAATAGACACAGAAGAGAGTAAAAGATATATGCATCACTACAACTTCCCAGGTTATAGTGTAGGAGAAGCTAAAACATCTAGAGGACCAGGAAGAAGAGAAGTAGGACATGGTGCATTAGCAGAAAAAGCATTGGTACCAGTAATTCCATCAAGAGAAGAATTCCCATATGCAATAAGAGTGGTTTCAGAAATACTTTCTTCAAATGGTTCTACATCACAAGGAAGTATATGTGGAAGTACATTAGCACTTATGGATGCAGGTGTTCCAATAAAAAGACCAGTTGCAGGAATTTCTACAGGTTTGGTTTCAAACCCAGATAATCCAGATGATTATGTAATGTTAGTGGATATTCAAGGTTTAGAAGATTTCTTTGGAGATATGGACTTTAAAGTTGGTGGAACTAAAAAAGGTATAACAGCAATACAAGTTGATATTAAAATAGATGGTTTAACATATAAAATAATTGAAGAAGCATTTGCAAAAACTAAAAAAGCAAGAGAATATATTTTAGACGAAGTAATGCTTAAAGCAATAGATAAACCAAGAGAAGAAATATCAAAATATGCTCCAAGAATTGTAAGTATTAAAATTAAGCCAGAAAAGATAAAAGATGTAATAGGAACTGGTGGTAAAGTTATAAATAAAATAATAGAAGAAACAGGAGTAAAAATAGACATAGAAGAAGATGGACAAGTTTTAATTTATTCTTCAGATAGTCAAAAGGCAAATCAAGCTTTAGAAATGGTACAAGATATAGTAAGAGAAGTAGAAATTGGAGAAATATACTTAGGAACTGTAACAAAAATAATGCCATTTGGAGCATTTGTAGACTTAGGTTTTGCAGATAAAGAAGGACTAGTTCATATTTCTAAAATTTCTAAAGAAAGAATAAAAAATGTAGAAGATATATTACATGTTGGAGATAAAGTAACTGTAAAGGTTACAAATATAGACGAACATGGAAAAATAAACTTAACTATGTTAATATAAAATATTAAAGGGGCATGTAAACAAATTTATATTATATATTATTTAATTTAGTAAAACATGCTCTTTTTGTATGCAAAAATAAAAAAAGTAAAAGGAAAATGATTATGAGTGAAAAAAGTTCTAAAATAATAAAAATAATAGCATTAATAGTAGTAATATTGTTGTTAGTAATTGTTTCTATACAATTATTTCCTTTATTTAAAAATATAACAACTGCAGAAGGAAGAATGGAATTTAAAGAAACTATAGAAAACCAAGGACCTAAAGGAATTTTAATAATATTAGGCCTAATGATAGCACAAATATTTTTAGCAATATTGCCAGGTGAACCAGTAGAAATACTTGCAGGTATGTGTTATGGACCAATAGGTGGTACATTGGTAATACTGCTTGGAGCATTTATAAGCACAATAATAATATTTTTTGCAATAAGAAAATTTGGTAAAAGCTTTATTTATACATTTTCAGATAAAGAAAAAATAGAAAAGTTAGAAAAAAGTAAATGGTTTGCAAATCATAAAAAATTAGAGATAATATTTTTTATACTATTTTTTATACCAGGAACTCCAAAAGACTTATTAGTATATATAGGAGGAATTTTACCAGTAAAAGCATTACATTTTATATTAATTTCTACATTTGCAAGATTTCCATCTATAATAACATCAACAGTAATAGGAAACAACATTTTAGATGGCAATTGGGAAATAATAATAACTGTATTAGCAATAACATTAGTAATTACAGCTATTTTTGTATGGTGGGCAACACAAAAAAATAAAAAAACAGTTGAATAAAATATTTTTTTATGATAAAATGAGTGCATAGAAAAAAAGGAGGTATAAATAATGGAACTAAAAGGATCAAAAACAGAAAAAAATTTAATGGAAGCATTTGCAGGAGAATCACAAGCTAGAAATAAATATACATATTTTGCAAGTAAAGCCAAAAAAGAAGGATATGAGCAAATAGCTGCAATATTCCAAGAAACAGCAGATAATGAAAAAGAACATGCAAAATTATGGTTTAAATTATTAAATGGTGGAGATATTCCAACAACAACAGATAATTTAAAAGCAGCTGCAGAAGGAGAAAACTACGAATGGACAGATATGTATGATAGAATGGCTAAAGAAGCAAGAGAAGAAGGATTTGACAAAATAGCATATCTATTCGAAGAAGTTGGAAA
>CALXAW010000100.1 GCA_944386375.1 uncultured Clostridia bacterium | reverse complement strand
AAATTATTTTATCTTTTTCTTTATTTCCAAATTCTAATATTTCCAATAGTTTTACTCCTTTTAAAATTGTAATTTGTCGCACACTTCTCATTTATAACTTTTTTCCTCTTTTCAATAATCTATTATAGCCTATAACTTAATATAATGCAAGAAAAATTGATTTATGTAGATTTGTATAGTAAAATATATGTATGGCAAAAGCTTGTATATCTTTAAGGCAAAATTTCAATGAATATTAAAATTTTAAGTTCTTTGACAGGTGTAACTGAAAAACGGAGTAATATACTAATCAGAAAGTATAAATTTCTGATTAGTATAAAAACAAACCATTTAACTACAAAAACCGATTATTCTTTTTTCTTTTTCTTTATGTGATATTACATTTATTGCATTTTCTATGTCTTTTTTTGTTATCAAATTAATTGCCTTACTATTAGATTGGATTATTCTATCTGCTTGTTCAAATTTTACTTTTTCAAATAAATTTCTAACATATCTGCCATTTCCAAAGTTTTTTTCACCTTTTGCCTTATTAAAATTATTTGCGAGGATTTCTTTACAATTTTTAGATAATTTATACTTTTCATTTTGGCACAATCCATTAAAAATTTCTAGTAATTCTTCTGTACTATAATCAGGGAAATTAATTGTAAACTGAATTCTACTTTCAAATCCTGGATTTAAGTCCATCAGATTTTTCATTTCTTCATTATATCCTGCTAATATAATACATATTTCATTTCGATGATCTTCCATTTCTTTTATTAGTGTTGCTATTGCTTCATCTTCAAAGCTTCCTCTTGTATTTGAAACTAAACTATATGCTTCATCAATGAATAAAACACCTCCAATTGCCTTTTCAACAGTCTCATGAACTTTTTGAGCAGTCCAACCTACATATTTGGCAACTAAATCTCTGCCATGTATCTCTACAAAATCACCACTTCCACTTAAAATATTTTCTTCTTCAAATATTTTACCAATTACTCTTGCAATACTTGTTTTTCCTGTACCTGGATTACCTGTAAAGCACATATGTAATGATGGCATTTGACCTCTTTCTTTATTTAATTTTACATAGTTAAGAATTTTGCTAATTTGTTCTTTTATATCTTTTAAACCAATTAATGCATTTAAATCTTCTTTAATATCTTTTTCTTCATTCTTTTTTGTGTTTCTTTGATTCCTTTTTCTAGTCGTACTCTTTGAATAAAATTCTTTATTTTTCTTTAACATTTGTTTATCTACAAAATCTAATTTTTTTGTTTTGCATTCAATTAGTAGTTTTGTTATCATATTTTTTAATATCCAAAAAGGAACATCAGCATAATTTCTAATATCTTGTTTTTTATATTTTATACTATATTTATCTAAAGAATTTTCACAGTACATTACTTTGTCATCAATAGATATTTTATCTATCGTCATTCTAAAATGGCTTAAATTTCCAAGTTCTGCATCAATTTCTCCTTCACAATAATTTGTATCTTCAAAGATAAATATTTTATTATTAAATTGATTAATTATTTTACTTAAATTTTTATATTCATCATTATAAGAGATTTTTAGTTTTTTATCATTTATAACTATAATAGAATCTTCAATTCCTGCAATTTTATCAAATGGACAATCTCTTCTGCTGTTTAGTATTTTATCAAGATAACAAATCCTATTATTTTCAATAATATCATATTTTGAAAATATTTTAGCGCATACAGTAATTAAATCATTTAACAAATTATATGAAGAATTATTTCTTATAATAATGTTGTAATTTCCAAAATCCAGTTCATTATTTTGTTTTAATTTAATATAAAGTATGATATTTCTTAAGATATCTTTATTTTGAACTACACCACATAAATTGTCTAACTCATTTATGATTTTTTCATCTTCTTCATCTAACTTATATTTACTTAACATAGCTCTTCCTCCCAATAATACCGTTTTTTATTGAATATATTTTACATTAAATTAATGAGTTATAAAACCCATATGGTCACGCAATGTTATTCAAATAATTATAATATATTTTCTTTGTTGCTCTTATGATTTATTTTTTCTATATCTTCATCTGACATTCCAGCTAACTTAAGTGCTTCATCTGTATAAAAATTTGGCATTTCATTTTTATGCTCAGTTTTATAAAAATCATAAGCATGAATAAATAATTCTAGTCCTATTTTTCCTTTTATAAAACTACTTATATCTTTTAAAATTCTATTTTTTCCAGTTAATTCTCCATCATAATATTCAAAAGAGTCATAATCCCATTTATTGTCTAAAACAATTTCTGTAGAATCTTCTCCATATAAATAGTATCCATATCCAATCATATCTGAAGAATCATAATTTCCTTTTTTTAGTAATTCATCTAATCCATCTCTCCATGTAGATAAATAATCAAGTACAAATATTTCTCCAAAATCGCCATAATTTTTACATTTGCTATTTGAAATTAGTATATCTCCTTTTTTAAATGGTGTTGGTATATTTAAGAATATATTGTCTATGCCTAAAAAATTATTTTTATTTTCTATCAAGTTTATCAATTTTATCGCTTTATTTTCAATCACATAAAAAGCTGTAATATTATTTTCTGAATTATTAAAGTTTTTCATTATAATTTCAAAAGATATTGTATCATTATACTCTTTCACATATTCACAAACATCTTTATATGCTTCTTCAAATGTTCTCTTTGTATTTTCGATAGTATTTCTATAATCATATTGTAAAGTTGATTTATTGTATTCAATCCATGTATATATACAATCTTCATTTTTGGAAATAAATTTATAATATAAATTTTCTAATCTGTTAATTTCATTTTTTATCATTGTTTTTATACTATCATAATGTTTACAATTTATTCTTTCGATAACTTCCATATCAGGATAATTTTTTATTAAATCTTTATATTTTTCTATTTTTTCTCCAATATCCATTCTTTTATTTCTATATACCAAAACAGCTAATTCTTCAGTATTAAATTTATGCTTTATACTTCTACAATAATCTGATATTGCTTTCGAATTAATCAAATTATAATTATCTTTTATTTCTAGCTTTTTATTTAATTTTGTTTTAACTTGTCTTTTACAACAATATTCATCTATATTTAGGTTAGACTTTACATTAAAAACATCATGTTCTAAATCGCTAGTTATAGTATTTCCAAACTTTAAATACTCTGGCATCCATCCTAATATTACTTTACCAGTATTTCCGCTTCTATTCTTTGCAACAATTATCTCTGCCATATTACTTTTGTTTTCTTTGTTATAATAGGAATCTCTATAAATAAACAATACCTCATCAGAATATGTATAAATTCCATATTTTGAATCTGAAAAATCTGACATCATTGGCCTTTTATTCTCTCTCTTTTCACATTCTTTTGATAATTGACTTGTTACAATAACTGGAACATCTAAATTTTTTGCTAATATTTTTAGATTCTTTAATATTTCAGTCATTTCTTTACTTCTATTTAATATCTTATTTTTATCAAATTGTATTAGCTGAAGATAATCTATTATAATTAATTCTATATTTTTTTCTTCTTTTAACTTTCTAGATTTTTCTGATATATCTTTTATTGAATATGGAGCATCACTCATTATGTATATTGGAGAATTTTTTAATAGTTTTATTCCATATTGAATTCTATCTAAATCATCTTCTGAAAGATTTAAATTTTGAATTTCTTTATTTTTATGTTTATTATACAAATCCAACTTTTTTGTTTCTACCATAGAATTGCTTATAACTAGTCTATTTATAATGTTTTCTTCATTATTTTCCAAACTAATAAATAAAACATTTTTTTTATCTTCTAATGCAATATGACTTAGTATATTTAGTGCAAGTGTTGTTTTTCCCATTGCAGGTCTAGAAGCTATTACCATTAAATTTCCTTTATTTAATTCAACTTTTTCATCTAAATTTTTAAATCCTGTTTTCATTTTATATTCTTTCCTTTCATTTGTTCCATTATCTCTGGAACATCTCTAAAACTTTTATTTTCATTTAATGTTATTCTACCGCATTCAATATCACTCCATCTTATATTGTTTAATTTTATTTCTCCTTTAAAATATTTACTTAAGAATAAAATCGGAGAATCATTAGGTAATTTATCTGTATATAATTCAAGTTCTTTTTCATTAAAAACATCTATATGGCAACCCTCATCATAACTATTATGATTAGTAAGCACTTTATAAGAATTTCTAAAAAACTTTTGATTTTTATTTTTATGAGGAATATCTGTTATTACATGTAGTTTATCACAAAAAATATAATCTTTTGAATGACCATTATGATTTCTTTTTATTTTTACAATATCTCCCTTTTTAAATTTAGTACCT
>CALXAW010000099.1 GCA_944386375.1 uncultured Clostridia bacterium | reverse complement strand
CTAAACCAAGCATATATGGTATACGAAATAATAGTAGAAGGTGGAGAAACTAGGTTAATGGCATTATTTAAAGGAGTAGATTTAGAAAAAATAGGACCAGTAAGAAGTGCAAGACATTACTTTTTAGATTATGCTTTAGAAAATGATGCAATATATGTACACTATGGCTGGAGCCCACAAGCAGAAAAAGACATAGCGAGATATAGTGTAGATAATATAAATGGAATAAGCGAAAGTGAAAAACATTTTTGGAGAGTAAAAGACAAAAAATCTCCACACAATGTAGCAACAAGTACACAAGCAATATTAGAAATAGCACAAAACAAAAAATACAAAACAACATCAGATGCTACAAGTGTATTAAAATATGTAGCAGACGAATTTAATTTATCAGACAAATATACAAATACTGTACAAAATGCAGAAAACACAACAAATTCTACAACAAATACAGCAGCACAAAACACAGTAGAAACAGCCAATATAGTACGAATACAACACTCTCAATTACATAAGGCATCATATGAATATAATCCAGAAACAAAACGTTATACAAGATATGCAAGAGGCGAGGCACAACATGATTGGGATACACAAGAACCAATAACAACTAAAAATATAATTATAGAATTTATAGACAATTCAGAACTAAATGATGGAGAAAACAAAGGAAGACAAACATTAAATAATATAGGAACATTTGATGGATATTATATAACAAATGGACAAGCAATAAAAATTAAATGTATCAAATCAGCACGAGATGAAAAAACAATATATCAAGATTTACAAGGAAATGAAATAGAAATAAATGATGGAAATACTTGGGTAAATATTTGCCCTAAAAACGCGGATGTAGAAATAGTAGGTGCAGCAACCACTGAAAATAATGTTGGAGCATAGCAACTTTTAATATATAGATTTTTATACTAGAAAAAACAATATTATTAATAAATGCTAACATTTATAATACACGGGTTTCTTAAGGGGAAATCTGTGTATTATTTATATAATAGGAAAGTGATACTTTTCTATTATATAAATAAACAACATTTAATAGTTGATATGCTCTAGAGTTATTAGGAGGTAAAATGGAAAAATTTAAATCAGGTTTTGTAGCAATAGTGGGCAGAACCAATGTAGGAAAATCAACATTATTAAATATGTTAATAGGCGAAAAAATAGCAGCAATAGCAAATAAAGTACAAACAACAAGAACAGCAATAAAAGGAATAGTAAATAGAGAAAATTCACAAATAATATTTATAGACACACCAGGAATACACAAGCCAAAAACAAAATTAAATGAAGCAATGTTAGAAACATCTTTTACAAATATGAATGATGCAGATTTGGTATTATTTTTAATAGAAGCAACAAGTGACAACATAGGAAGAGGCGACCAAAAAATATTAGAAAAACTAAAAGAAATGCAAATAAATACAATATTAATAATAAACAAAATAGATTTAGTAAAAAAAGAAAAATTGCTACAATTAATAGATATGTATTCAAAACAATACAATTTTAAAGCAGTAATACCAATATCAGCAACAAAAGAAAAATACAGAGAAGAAATACTAAAAGAAATAGAAAAAAACTTGCAATATGGACCAGCATATTATGATAAAGAAGAATACACAGATCAAACATTAAGGCAACTAGCAGAAGAAACAATAAGAGAAAAAATGTTAAAACTATTAGATCAAGAAGTACCACATGGTATTTACATAGAAATAGAAAAAATGAAACTAAGAAAAAACAAACAAAAAGAAGATATATATGACATAGAAGCCACAATATATTGCCTAAAAAATTCACATAAAGGAATAATAATAGGCAAAAATGGAGAGATGCTAAAAAGAATAGGAAAACTTGCAAGAATAGATATGGAAAAAAATTTTGGAACAAAAATAAATTTAAAAACATGGGTAAAAGTAAAAGAAGACTGGCAAAATAAAGAATCAATTGTAAATAAATTTAAAAATATTTAAAAAAAGGTATCAAATTCTACAAATTTAGCAAGAAAATCTAGTATAATATATTAAGAAGTAAAAAAATTGATTATAAACTAAAATTCAAATACAATAATATAAGAAATGAATATTTTCTTAAAAAAAGCAAAAGATAAATTTAAAGGTAAAACTTTAAAGTGAGGAGATGGAAAATATGCTAAAAAAAATGGCTTGGGATACCTTTAAAAAAACTGGTAATATAGATACTTTTTTAGAATTTAAGCAAATTCAAAATATAGAAAAAGAAATTCAAAAGGTGGAACAAAATGGGAACAATAAAAACGAAGGGAATAATAATAGCAGAACACAACAGTGGTGATTTTGACAAAATGCTAACAATGCTAACACCAGGAATAGGTAAAATATCCTGTATAGCTAAAGGAGCACGTAGACCCAAAAGTGCTCTTTTAGCAGGAACACAGCTTTTATGTTTTGGTGATTATATGATGTATAAAGGAGCAAACACATATAACATAAATTCGTGTGAAACAATAGAAGTATTTTATAATATTAGAACAGACTTAGACAAACTAAAATATGCAATACATATAACAAAAATAATCCAAGATGTAATAACAGAAAATCAAAATTGCTATAAAATAATACAACTATTTTTAAATACATTATACACAATATCAGAAACAGATAAAAACTTAGATTTAACTATAAGCATATTTAAACTAAGATTAATGTGCTATTTAGGATTTATGCCAATAATCAACAAATGTGTAAGCTGTGAAGAAAAAGAAAATATTACACATTTTAGTATAAAAGATAATGGCTTTAAATGTGAGGCCTGTAGCAGAATAGATAAAAGTAGCATACAAATAACAAAAAGCACAGAAAATGCAATAAAATATATAGTAACAGCACCACCCAAAAAGCTATTTTCATTTAACTTAAAAGACGAAAGCCTAGAAGAATTAAAATTAATAACACAACTATTTGTAAACAACAACCTAGAAAAAGAATACAAAATAGAAGAGTTTTAAAAAAATACTTGCAAAAGAGCAAACTTAAGGTTATAATGATAGTTACAATAACAGAAAGGGTTGATAATATGAAAACAAAAATAATAGGAAAAGAACTAGAAGTTACAGAAGCAATAAGAGACTATGTAGAAAAAAAATTAGAAAGAATTGACAAATATTTTGACGAAGCAGAAGCAGATGTTACACTAAAAGCAGATAAAAATGAGCAAACAGCAGAAATGTTTGTAAAAGCAAATGGATGTACATATATAGCAGCTGCAGAAGATAAAGACTTATATGCATCAATAGATAAAGATATAGACATATTAGAAGGACAAATAAGAAAAGAAAAAACAAAAAGAGAAAAAATGATGAGAGATGCATCAATAAAAACAATGGAAGTAAACACAGACAGAATTGCAGAAATAAAAAATGAGATTGTAAAAACATCATATTATAGCATAAAACCAATAACACCAGAAGATGCAGTACTAGAACTACAATCAAGACCAACACACAACTTCTTAGCATTTATAAATGTAGAAACAAACAAAGTAAATGTAATTTACAAATTAAAAGATGCTAAAAACTATGGTTTAGTAGAACCAGAAGCATAATAAAGGCAGGAAATCAAATCCTGCCTTTATTATAATACTAATCATAAAGTAATACTTTTTGATTGGTATTATATTTGCTACTACAATAGGAAAGTATAACTTTCCTATAAAAAAACAAAACTATTGAATAAATGTTACTAAATTAAAAAATTTTAAAAAAGTATTGATTTTCACCACAAAATATTATAAAATGATAAAAAGGGGTGAAAATATGATATTAACAAATAATATGATAAAAGAAAATTTAAAGGAATATTCTAACCCAAATACCAAAATTTGTCGAGAAATTAAAAAAGGAAATTTAATAAAAATAATAAATGGTTTATATGAAACTGATTCTTCAGTAAATGGTTATTTATTGGCAGGAAGCATATATGGACCATCTTATTTATCATTTGATTTTGCTTTGTCTTATTATGGACTTATTCCTGAAAAAGTAACAGCATTTACAAGTGCTACATGTAATAAGAAAAGGAAAAAGGTATACAATAATCAATTTGGTACTTATTTATATAGAGATGTACCAGAAAAAGTGTATCCTTTAGGAATTAAGCTTGTAGAAGAAGACAATTATTCATATCAAATAGCAACTCCTGAAAAAGCATTATGTGATAAGTTATATACATTATTACCTTTAAAAAATATGAAAGAATTAGAGAATGTTTTATTTAATGATTTAAGAATTGATATGGATGAATTTAACAAATTAAATTTACAAGATATAGAAGAAATATCAAACTCTTATAATTCTACAAATGTAAATTTATTATATAGATATATGAGGAGAATGAGTAAAAAATGAATAGTGTATTAAATAATATGTTAGCCAAATATGATATAAAAAATACTACAGATGAAATTAATGCTATGAAGGAAATTATACAAGA
>CALXAW010000098.1 GCA_944386375.1 uncultured Clostridia bacterium | reverse complement strand
ATGAGCTAACACAATTAGAAGAAGAACTAGAAGGCGTAAAAAATTACCACATAACAGTAAAAGAAAAAGGAGAAGACATAATATTTTTAAGAAAAATACTAAGAGGCGGAACAGACGAAAGTTATGGTATACATGTTGCAAAACTTGCAGGAGTACCAAAACCAGTAACACAAAAAGCAAATGAAATATTGCGTACACTAGAAAGAAAAAGCATATTAGCAAATAAGAAAACAGAAAAAGAAAATAAAAAAGTAGTAGAAGGTCAATTCGACATGTTTAACTATAAGCTTGCAGAAATAGCACATGACTTAGACGAAGTAGACCTAAACTCACTAACACCAATAGACGCCCTAAACACACTAGTAAAAATAAAAGAAAAAATGAAATAAAAATTGTGTGCTATCCTCAGAGCTTAGCGCACAATTTTTATTATACTAATCGTAAGCGGTTAATAAAATGGCTTTCTGATTTGGTTTAGGAATAAATAAATTAAAAACACTAGTAATTTACATAAAACTATGATATAATACTTTAGGATTAAAAGAAAAGGAATAAAAAAATATGAATAATATAAATATAGAAGCAGAAAAAGAGCTAATAGATTATATATTACAAAAAAAGACAAAAACCATAAAGTTAAGTGAAATATATAAAAAACTAAAATTACCATATGCACCACAAAATGATAAAATAATAAAAAATATCCTAAATAATTTAGAAGAAAAAGGATATATACAACCATTAAAAACAACAAATAAAAATGTTCAAGGAATTTTTGAAAAATACAAAATTTTAAATTTAAAACAAGAAGAAGAAGAAAAAATAAAAGAAGAAATTTTAAAATTGGATGAAAAAATAAAAATAGACTATTTTTTAAAATATCCAAAAGAATACATAAAAAATAAAGAACTAATAATACCAATTAATGAATTCATAAAACAAACAAAAGAAAAAAAGATAGAAGAAATAACAGTAAATGAAAGATCTTATCAACTATATAAAAATGAGAAACATTTAAAAGAAAATGAAAGCATACTAAAAAAATTAGGACTAACATATAAAGATTTGTATGCTTATGATACATATGAACCATTTTTTTATTATATCAATACAGAATATAAAAATAAAAAATTGGCAAACAAAACAATATTAATAATAGAAAATAAAGATACATTTTGGACAATGGTAAAAGCTATTCAAAATTTAAAAATAGAAGACATATATATGGTAATTTATGGAGAAGGAAAAAAGATATTAAAAAGTTTTTTATTTATAAAAGAATTTAAAATAGACTCAAAAGATAATATTTATTACTTTGGAGATATTGATTTTGAAGGAATAAATATCTATGTGGCTTTAAAAGAAAAATATATCCAATATAACATTTCTGCATATATAAAAGGATATAGAACAATTTTAGATATTGAAAATACTCCAGAAAAAATTAAAACAAATCAAAATATAAATCCCAAAAAATTAGAAAAATTTATAAGCGAATTTAATGACAAAAAATATAAAGATAAACTAATAAAAATATTTAATAATAAAAAATATATACCACAAGAAGTATTTAATTATGAAGTAGCATCAAAAAATATAAAATAGTAGTAGAGGTGAAATTTTGGAAACAAAACAGGATAATCAAGATGTTTTTACAGACGAAGAATTAAAAGAAAAAATGTATAGTGAAATTGTACAAGATGTTATAAATGAAATTGCTGATAGAGAAGAAAATGTAAAAATATACTATCCATATTTTATAATAACAAAAAAACTTAAAGCAGAATCTGAGAACTTCGGTTTTGATTTAACAGGAGTTTTTATTGGTTTGCTTTCTTTTCTACTTTATGTAGGAAAACTAAATGGAAAAAAGATAGAATACAAGGAAATATATGATTATATAGGCTATTTTATAGAAAAAGTTTATAACAAAAAATTAAAAGAAGACAGTTTAAAAAAAGTAGTAAACTTAATATTAGATATAGCACAAAATAATGGTAATAATTTTGTATTTACATATTATAGCTTAAAAGAAAAAGAAGAAAAAGAAAGATATATTAAATATATAGAAATAAAATTAGGCGAAAACAATAAGCTAAACTATTATATAACAGCCCAAGGAATAGACTTTTATTTAAAAACAAAAGAATTTCCAGATTCACTTCAAGTTACAATGAATTTAATATTATTTAGAAAACAAATAGAAAAAGGTTCATTTAATTATGCCTATGACACTGTAAGAAGATTAAATATTGAAGTAAAAAGAAAAATAGAACAAAAGGATTTAATACTAGAAGGACTAATGTATGGAGGAAAAGAAGGAATAAAAGAATATTCTAGATATCATGAAGGAGTAATTGGACAATTTGAAGAAGAAGAGGAACTTTTTGAAGAAGTATCTACACTTGTAAAAAATATATATATGGATTATATAACAAAAGAAGGAACGAAAAACTTAAATGAACAAGAAAACAAAACATTAACAATCATAAGAAATATTGAAAGAGAATTAAATAAAGCTGTTTCCTCACATACTAAACTTTTGCAAGAAGCAATAGATATGACAAAAAAACATGATGAAATTATAGATATGAGAGCTAAAAGTGCATTTTCAGAAAAATTCAAATTTGAACAAGAATTTGAAAAAATAATCAATAAAACAGATAATCCAGAAAAACTAATATATTTTATATTACCATTTTTACAACCAAAGAAAATAAAAACATTTAACCCAATGAAATCATTAGAAAATCAAAAGTTAAGTAAAACAGAAAAAGAAGAAATAATAAAAGAAAAAATAGAAATAAAAGAAATAGAAACAATTGACCAAATAACCACAAAAAGAGTAATTAACAATTTTAAATTCTATTTTCAAAATTTATTGATATTATTAAAATCAAAAAAAGAAATAACATTAAAACAATTTGCAAATTTTATAACAAACAACTATGGAGAAAAAAGTTTGTATAATGGAGACTTTATAGCATTTGCAATTTATTTAAACAGAAAAAAATACCTAAAAGAAAGTGAAGATGAAATTTTTGAAGAATTTCACTTTCCTACAATAACAATAATACCAAAAGAAGAAGATATAGATTTAGGAAATGGACTAAAAATAACAGATATGCTGTTTAAGAGAGGAATGTAATAAATATGGAAATAAATGAAAATTTAGACATAGCACTAGAGATAATAAATGCTTTAATTCAAAATAAAGAAATATCAAAAGAAAAAAATTTACCATTATATCAAAAATATGTAAATTCATCTGAAATTGGGAACTTAACAGACAAAATAGCTGAAAAAATGGGATTTGACATATATAGAATGGACAACACATTAAATCTATGTGTAATGCTAGACAATAAAATATTTGGATATACAAATGAAGAATTAAAAAAGAAAATAAAGATGATAAATAAAAATGAAGATATTTATTTAATGTATTTTATAATTTTAACAATAATAACATGTTTTTATAGAGAATCTGGGTTAAATTCGCCAAGGAGCTATTTGAATTTAAGTGAATTATTAGAAACAATAGAAATAAAATTTCAAAGTTTAGTAAAAGAAGATATTGAAAAAACAAGCAAAGAAAATGAGTACAATTTTGTTGATATAAAAAACGTATGGGAAAGATTGCAAGATGCAAGAGAAGACATTATATTAGGAGGAAAGAACGATAAAATCTCTTTCGTAAAATTGGTACTTCATTTTTTAGAAGAAGAAAAATTAATAAACTTTAATGAAGAAAGGCAAATAATTTCAATTACCACAAGATTTAAAGCAATTGTATATTTCTATTTTGAAAATAGCAAAGAAAACAAAAATAAACTATTAGAATATGTATATAATTTGGGAGGTGACGAAAATGCCACACATTAATAGACTAAGGCTAGTAAATGTAAATTTTAATGATGCCAAAGGAATATATGACAATTTTATGATGAGGTTAGATGGAAAATCAACAACATATGATTTAATGAATACAGGTGGAAAATCATTACTTTTATTAATGCTTTTACAAACAGTAATACCAAATACATATTTAAAAAAAGAAAAACCAGTAAAAAATATATTTTTAGGAGGAAATCCAAGAAGAACATCACACTGTTTAGTTGAATGGATATTAGATGAAGGTTATCAATATAAATATATGCTAACTGGATTTTGTGCAAGAAAAAAGCAAGACATAGGCGATGAAGAAAACAATTCAGAAGACAAATTAGAAATAGATTATTATAATTATTGTTATTTTTATAATGATGAAAACAGATATGACATAAAATATATGCCACTTGTAGAAAAAGAAAATGACGAAAATACATATATGTCATATGACAAATTAAGACAATTATTGGCAAATATGAGAAAAGAAGACTTACCAATAAAAATATTTGATAGCAAAAAAGAATATATGAAATACATCAGTTATTATGGCCTAATACCAGCAGAATGGAAACTGATTTCAGAGATAAATGTTTCTGAAAATTACATAGAAAAATATTTTAAAGAAAA
>CALXAW010000097.1 GCA_944386375.1 uncultured Clostridia bacterium | reverse complement strand
TTACTTCAATTGTAATTTTTTATTCTATATAAAATCCAAAAATAAAAAATAAAATCAAAGGAGGAGATGGCATAAAAAATATAATCATAATAGGAACACCAAGAAGTGGAAAGACCACATTAGCTAATAAAATATTAAAAAGGTTTAATTATACATTAATTGATGCAGATGCAATTAGAGATGTGATTATGGAAATGAACGAAAGGATAAATGATGCAGATATAGAGCAGCAAATAAAAGATGTAAATATAATTGCAAAATTAAGTAAAACTATAATTGGCCTATTATTTTTTAATATGCAAAAAGATTTAAGAAAAGAAAAAATTGGTATTATAATAGATGATACAGATATGGAAATAGAATGGTGTAATGACATATATGGCGACGGAGACAATCTTATATATTGTTTAGGGACAAGCAAAATTACACCACAGGAATTACAAAAGAGGACAGAAGCATATAGTACAATCGAAGATTGGAACACATATTTACCAAAACAAATAATGTATACAATGTGTGAAAAAATGATAAAAAAGAGCAAAGAAAATAAAGAAAAATGCAAAAGTTTTAAAAACATAAAATACATTGATACATCTGAAAATAGAGAAGAAGTTTTAAATCAAATTCTTGAAGAAATTGAAGAAAAAATTTAAAATCTTAAAATAATAATAAAATTACAATTGAAGTATTTTTTATATAAATTATTTAAAGTTGTTACCAATACATTCAAACAACGAGTCAAGTTCATATATGTATGTACAAAAGATAAAAATAATATCAGCAGATAATCACGAAATACTTGTAAAGGCAGTCAATCCATACCAATTTGAACCGAAAAGAGCTACAAAAAATGATATATATGTAATGTGGTTAATGTTACAAAAAATAGACTTACATATAGTAAAAACATACAAAAAAGAACTCTTAGAAGATTTAAAAGAAATATTTAAAATAATGAAGAATATGCCAGATGGAGAAGATGAAAAATCATTTATAGATTTTATAGACAAAATAATAGAAAAATATCAAAAACTTTCTGGAAAAAATATAGGGACAAATCAACTTTTGTAATACATGAAAACAGCTATAAATAAAAAAGATTTATAGCTGTTTTTATAAAGAGAATAGAGTTTGATTTATATTATGATTTTATTAGAGAAAAAAAGTTTAGTAAAAATAAAAAAGTTTAGACAAAAACTGGTAATTTTCTACAAAATATGATATAAGATATATAAGTTATATTTTATAGTATAGGAAAGTGAAGATAAGTGCCATATACAAGAGAATATAGGTAGACAAAAGAACAAATCGGAAAGCCATTTTATTAACGGCATTTAAACTTTTTCGTTGGCTTTCCGTAAATTTGTTCAAGCGCCAATTTTACGCAAGTAAAATTGTGTGCAACCTTGGAGCGTAGCGACTTTTATACAATAGGAAAGTATTACTTTCCTATTGTATAAATAAAAGTCCTACATATGTAGAACTTAATATTCACCTAAGTGAAACCAAGAATAACTTGGCATTTAAGGTTTAACCTTATTTTAACTCATTATGCTATTTTAGATAGTAAATTAATAGCATAATGATAATATCACACTTTTTTATAAAAGTCTATAGTTTTTATAATAAAATTTAAATTTAGGAGGAAATGATATGATTAATCAAGGAAAAAGTTATAATATTGGACTAGATATAGGTGTTGGATCAGTTGGTTGGTGCGTAACAGATGAAGAGAGCAATATATTAAAAAAAGGTAATAAACACATGTGGGGCTCACGAATATTTAATGAAGCAAATACTGCAGCAGATAGAAGAATGTTTCGCTCAGCTAGGAGAAGAATTGAAAGAAGAAAAGAGAGAATAAAAATTTTACAAAGTTTACTATTGGATGATATGGAAAAAGAATATCCCAACTTTTTTCCGATGATTAAAGAAACCTCATATGTAGAAGAAGATAAAACAATATCAGAATTGATTTTTGGAAAAAAATACAATTTGTTTTCAGAAGAAAATTTTACAGATAAAAAGTATTATGATAACTTTCCAACTATATATCATTTAAGGAATTATTTATTAAATTGCGACGAAAAAGTAGATTTAAGGTTAGTGTATTTAGCACTTCATCATATAATAAAATATAGAGGGAATTTTTTACATGATACAAATTTTGCAGAAAATTCAACAGAGATTGATGCAGAATTAGAAGAATTAAATATGTTTCTTAAAGAGAGAAACATATTATTAAAAGATGACAAAATAAAAGATATATTAAAAAGCAAAAACATTTCAAAATCAGAAAAAAGAGAAAAGTTATTAGAGTGCTATGAATATGATAAAACCGATAAGCAACTATTAAGAAATGTAATAAGCGCTATTTTAGGGTATTCATTTGATATTAGCAAAATATTTGAAATAGAATTAGAAAAGAACAAACTTACCTTTTCAATAGAAATAGAAAATGAGGAAGAAATAAAAGAAGTACTTGGTAATAATGCTCAAATGTACGAAACATTTAAAACAATATATAGTTGGTATGTATTACAAGATATTTTGAAAGGCAAAAAATATATATCAGAAGCCTTTATAGATAAATATGAAAATTATGGAGAAGATTTAAGATTACTAAAAGAGATATATAAAAAATATTTTAAAGATGAATACACAAAAATGTTTAGAAGAGAAGGAAAAGACAATTATGTAGCATATAATGGGAAAAATTGTGGACAAGTAGTGAAAAAATGTAAACCAGAAGATTTTTTTAAGGCTTTAAAGAACAAAATAGAAAAATTGCCAGAAGATGAAGTAAATAAGCAAATAATATTAGACAAAATTGCAGAAGGAAATTTTTTAAAGAAAATAAATGTAACGGAAAATGGAGCAATTCCACATCAATTACATCAAATGGAATTGGAAAAAATTATAGAAAATCAAAGCAAATATTATAACACTCTAAAAGAAAATAGAGAAAACATTATAAAAATATTTTATTTTAGAATTCCATATTTTGTAGGACCACTAGCAAAAGAACATAGTAAGTGGGCATGGTTAAAAAGAAAGAGTAACGAAAAAATATATCCATGGAATTTTGAGCAAGTAGTAGACATTGATGAAACAGCAGAACAATTTATAAGAAGAATGACAAATAAATGTACATATCTTATAAATGAAGATGTAATGCCTAAGCAATCATTACTATATTCTAAATTTTGCGTATTAAATGAATTGAATAATATAAGAATAAATGAAAGACCAATAGCTAAAGACACAAAAAAACTAATCATAGAAAGATTATTTAAAGAAAAAAAGAAAGTAACAAAGAAAATGGTAAAAGACCTTTTAAAAGTAGAAGGAATAAAAGTAGAAAGCTTCACAGGGTTAAGTGATGGAGAAAACTTTACATCAAATATGGCTGCGTATATAGACTTAAAAAAGATTTTAGGCAAGGCAGATGAAAGTAACTTTGAACAATGCGAAAAAATAATTTATTGGTGTACCATTTTTGAAGAAAAGAAAATACTAAAAAGAAAACTAAAAAGAGAATATGAAGAGTTAGACGAAAGACAAATAAATCAAATATTAAAACTAAGATACACAGGATGGTCTAGGTTATCTAAAATGTTATTAGTAGGCTTAAAGGCAAATGATGGTGAGTGCATAATGGAGAAATTAGAAAATACAAAATATAATTTTATGCAAATAATTAATGAAAAGAATTATGGGTTCTTAGAAAAAATCAATGCACTACTACCACAAGAGAACAAAAATGTCAAATATGAAGATGTAGAAAAAATTCCTACATCACCAGCAAACAAAAGAGCAATATGGCAATCTATATGCATAGTTAAAGAAATAGTAAAAGTTATGAAAAAAGAACCTAAAAATATATACATAGAATTTGCTAGAAGCGAAGAAACAAACAAAACAATGAAAGATAATAGAGCAAAGAAATTGTTGAAAATATACGAAGAAATAGAAAATCAAGTAAATGAATTGAAAAATTATAATCACAAAGTATATTTAGAATTAAAGCAACATCAAAGTGATAAAGAATTAACAGATAAATTGTATTTATATTTTATACAAAATGGAAAATCATTGTATAGTGGAACGCCATTAGATATTGATCAATTAGAGAAATATGAGATTGATCATATTATTCCTCAATCATATAAGATGATAGATGGATTTGATAATAAAGCACTAGTTTTAAGAAAAGAAAATCAAGAAAAGAAGAATATGTTATTAAGACAAGTGATACATATAGATAATGAGCAAATAATATGGTGGAAAAGCTTATTAGAAGCGGGACTAATTAGCCAAACTAAATTTAATAGACTGATGAAAACTAAGATGTTCGAAACAGATGCAGATAAAGAAAAATTTATAGAAAGACAATTAGTAGAAACAAGACAAATAACAAAATATGTTACCAACTTACTGGTAAACGAATATAAAAATTCTAATGTATTTAGCATAAGAGCAGATTTAAGCCACTGGTTCAGAAATAAATATAAAATAT
>CALXAW010000096.1 GCA_944386375.1 uncultured Clostridia bacterium | reverse complement strand
TTTCAAGGCAAAAATATTGAAGAAATTTATTAGAAAAATAGGATTTCAAGCATTTTATAAAATTGCTCAATGAAACCTCTAGCAGACCAATAAAAAAGGAGATTTTATGTTTAATTTTAATTTTGATAAAAAAATGTTATATATAATTTTAGGAATTATAATTGTATATATGTTAATGAGTTACTTAAGCTCAGAAGGAGCATTACTAGCATTAGTACTAACAATACCAGGAGTACTTATTGCAATCACATTTCACGAGTTTGCACATGCATATGCAGCAGATAAATTAGGAGACGACACACCACGTTTGCAAGGTAGACTTAGCTTAAACCCATTAAGCCATTTAGACCCAATAGGCTCTATACTATTATTATTTGCAGGTTTTGGTTGGGGCAAACCAGTACAAGTAAACCCAAGAAATTATAATAGAAACATGTCTATGGAAAAGGCAGATGCAATAGTATCATTTGCAGGACCGCTAATGAACTTTGCACTTGCAATAATATTTACAATAATATATTGTGCAATATACAAATTTGCATACACATCATTTGTTTTAACAACTATGGGAACACTTATAATGTCAGTTATACAATACACTATTTTTATAAATATAGGTTTGGGAGTATTCAATTTACTACCATTGCCACCATTAGATGGCTCAAAAATACTTATGCCATTTTTGCCATATAATGCAAAAATGTGGTTCCAAAACAATACAACATTTTTCTATATAATATTTTTAGTTATATGGATAACAGGTATTGCTGGAACAATAATTTCACCAATAATTAATTGGATATCAACAGGAGTAATGAAATTAGGATTAACAATTTTCGGACTATAAAATAAAGTTAGGAAGTACATAAATGAAAGATATATTAACATTAGGAATTGAATCAAGTTGTGACGAAACCTCTGTATCTGTTGTAAAAAACGGTAGAGAGGTATTATCTAATATAATAGACTCACAAATAAAAATACACGAAAAATATGGAGGAGTAGTGCCAGAAATAGCCTCAAGAAACCATATAGAAGCAATATCTAGAGTAACAAAAAAAGCACTAGAAGAAGCAAATGTTACATTAAAAGATATAGATGCTATAACACCAACATATGGACCAGGTTTAGTAGGAGCATTACTTGTAGGGCTTTCGTATGCAAAAGCATTATCTTTTGCTATAAACAAACCACTAGTAGGAGTAAACCATATAGAAGGCCATATTGCAGCAAATTACATTACACATAAAGACTTAAAACCACCATTTATTTGTCTGCTAATGTCTGGTGGCAATACAGGTTTAGTATATGTACAAGACTATACTAAATTTAAAATGATAGGAAAAACCAGAGATGATGCAGTAGGAGAAGCATTTGATAAAATAGCAAGAGTAATAGGCTTAGGGTATCCAGGAGGTCCAAAAGTAGATGCACTTGCAAAAACAGGAGCACCTAATATAGAATTGCCAAAAACACATATTGACAATTTAGACTTTAGTTTTAGTGGAATAAAAACAGCAGTTATAAACTTAAACCATAAAATGCCTAATATAAATAAAGCAGACTTATGTGCAAGCTTTCAAAAAACAATAACAGAAATGCTATTAGAAAACACAAAAAAGGCAATAGAAAAATTAAATGTACAAACATTAGCAATAGCTGGTGGAGTATCTGCAAATAGTTACATAAGACAAGAACTCTTAAAACTAGAAAAAGAAAATATAAAAGTATTTATGCCAGATTTAAAATTATGTACAGACAATGCAGCAATGATTGCATCAGCGGGTTTTTTTAATTTTATAGAAGGCAAAAGAAGTGCACTTAATCTAAACGCAGTTCCAAATTTAAAAATAGGAGAATAATCTTATGGCAATTTATGCAATAGCTGACCTGCACTTATCCTTTAGCCAAAATAAACCAATGGACATTTTTGGAGATAACTGGAAAGGTCACGAAGAAAAAATAAAACAAAATTGGATACAAAAAGTAAAAGACAATGATCTAGTGTTATTGCCTGGTGACTTTTCGTGGTCTATGTACTTAAAAGACAGCTTAAAAGACTTTCAATTTTTACACAGTTTACCAGGTAAAAAATTATTGCTAAAAGGAAACCACGACTACTGGTGGACAACAATTACTAAAATGAGAAACTTTTTAGAAGAAAACAACTTAAAAAACATAGACTTTATTTGCAATAATAGTTATGAATATAATGGCTATATTATTTCAGGAACAAGAGGCTGGGTTTTTTCAGAAAACGAAGAAGACAAAAAGCTAATAAAAAGAGAAGCTATAAGACTAGAACTATCTATACAAGATGGAATAAATAAATATGGCAAGCAAAAGCCAATTATAGTTTGTATGCATTATCCACCAATTATAAAAACTGCAAACAAAAACATAAATATAGAGTTTATGAATATTATGGAAAAATATAATGTACAAACATGTATATATGGGCATTTGCATGGTTTAGCAATAAAAGACGCAATAGAAGGCGTAATAAATGGTATAAAATTAAAATTAGTTAGTGCAGATAGTTTAAATTTTGATTTATATAAATTAGAAATTTAATATGGAGGTGGGAAATATAAAATGTTAGAACTAACTAAAGATGTAAAATATGTAAAAGGCGTAGGACCTAATAGAGTAACACTACTAAACAGACTAAATATATTTACATTAAAAGATTTAATAACATATTTCCCAAGAACATATGAAGACAGAAGTAAACCAAAAGAAATATATAACTGTGTAGATGGCGAAGAAGCATTAATAGAAGGAGTTGCACTAAGCAGAGTACGAGAAATACATTTAAAAAGAAACACAATGTATAAACTAGTAGTAAGTGACGAAACAGCATCTTGTACAATTACATGGTTTAACCAAAGCTATTTAAAAAATATATTTAAACAAGGGCAAAAATATAAATTTTTTGGCAAAGTAACAAATAAATCAGGAAAAATAGAAATGACATCACCAGTTTTTGATATAGAAGGCAAAGACAACAATACAGGAAAAATAATACCCATATATCCACTTACATACAATCTTTCGCAAAACACAATAAGAAAAATAATAGAAAATGGGTTAAAAGAAGTATCTGGAAGATTACAAGAAACAATGCCAGAATATTTGCTAAAACAATATAATTTAATAGGAATACAAGAAGCAATTAAAAAAATTCACTTTCCAGAAGATTTTTCAGAATTTAATATTGCCAGAAAAAGATTAGTATTTGAAGAACTACTTTCAATGCAACTAGCATTACTTAAATTAAAAAATAATTACACAACAGATACAAATGGAATAGCATTTGACAAAAATGCTAAAATGTCAGACATTATAAATATACTTCCATTTAAACTTACAAAAGCACAATTAAAAGTTTTAGAAGAAATAGATAATGATATGGAATCTCAAAAACCAATGAATAGACTATTACAGGGAGATGTAGGCTCAGGGAAAACAGTAGTAGCAACAATTGCGGCATATAAAGCTGTAAAATCTGGGTACCAAGTAGCAATAATGGCACCAACTGCAATACTTGCAAGCCAGCACCTAGAAAGTTTTGAAGGGCTTTTAAAAGACAAAGGTATACGTTGTGAGCTATTAATATCTAGTATTACAAAAAAGAAAAAAGAAGAATTACTAGAAAGATTAAAAAATGGCGAAATAGATATACTTATAGGCACACATGCTCTACTTGAAAAAAATGTTGTTTTCAAAAAATTAGGATTAGTTGTAACAGATGAGCAACACAGATTTGGTGTAAAACAAAGAACAACAATAGTAGAAAAGGGAGAGCATCCAGATGTATTAGTTATGACAGCAACACCAATTCCACGTACATTAGCACTTATTTTATATGGGGATTTAGATATATCTATAATAGACGAGTTACCACCAAACAGAAAAAAAATAGACACTTTTGCTGTACGAAAAAATAAAGAAGATAGAATTAATAATTTTATAAAACAGCAAATAAGAGAAGGTAGACAAGCATATATAGTATGTCCATTAGTTGAAGAAAACGAAGAAACAAATCTGCAGTCTGTAACAGAGCTTGCCGAAAAGTACAAAACAGATACATTTAAGGAGTTTAATGTAGAGTATTTACACGGCAAAATGAAAACTAAAGAAAAAGACAGTATAATGAATGACTTTAAAGATGGCAAAATAGATATATTAATTTCTACAACAGTAATAGAAGTTGGTGTAAATGTTCCAAATAGTAGTATTATGGTTGTAGAAAATGCAGAGCGTTTTGGACTAGCACAGTTACATCAATTACGTGGACGAGTTGGCAGAGGTGAATATAAGTCTTATTGTATATTAAAATTTGAAGGAAATAATGACACAATAAGGCAAAGGATGCAAGTTATGTGTGATACAAATGATGGATTTGTTATATCAGAAAAGGACTTAGAGCTTCGCGGAGCAGGTGACTTTTTTGGAACAGAGCAACATGGACTACCAGCATTTAAAATAGCAAATTTATTTCAAGATATGCCAATACTAAAAGCTGTTCAAAGTGCAGCAATAAAAATTATAAGTGACGACCCAAATTTAGAAAAACCAGAAAATAAATTATTACAAATACTAATACAAGATAAATTTAGAGAAAGAATAGAAATTTAAATAAAAGGTGAAAGGATGTTGATTTAAATGCTT
>CALXAW010000095.1 GCA_944386375.1 uncultured Clostridia bacterium | reverse complement strand
TATAAATGTTTGTTTAACTTCTGGATTTACTATTAGGTCTGTATATCTTTGGCGGTACCTTAAGTCTGGGTCTTTTAAACCATGGAATTTTTCTGGCAATGGTCTTAATGATTTTGTAAGTAATGTTACTTCTTTTGCATGTACAGATATTTCTCCTGTTCTTGTTTTAAATACAAAACCTGTTATTCCTATAATGTCTCCAATATCAAATGTTTTAAATTGCTTATAACTTTCTTCTCCTAGGTCATTTATACTAACATAACTTTGTATTTTTTCGTCACAGTCTTGTATTGTACAAAATGATGCTTTTCCCATTATTCTTTTTGCCATTATTCTTCCTACTACTGTTACATCTTTTTGTTCAAATGCTTCGTAGTTTGCTTTTATTTCTCCTGCTGTATTTGTGCGTTCAAATTTTGTTATTTCAAATGGATCTTTTCCTTCTTCTTGCAATTTTGCTAATTTTTCTCTTCTTATTTTCATAAGTTCATTAAAATCTTGTTCTAAATTATTTGCTTCTTGCATTATATATCTCTTCCTTCCTAATTTTCAATCCATTATATTATATAGTAAATAAATAAAAAAGTAAAGAAATTTCTTTACTTTTTATTGGCTGGGGTAGTAGGATTCGAACCTACGCATCGATGGGTCAGAGCCACCTGCCTTACCGCTTGGCTATACCCCAATATATATATACTGGTATAGAAAACTTCTATACCAGCACTGTTATGCTACTGTTGTTCCGTTTTCTGGAACTCTTCTTTTTTTCTTTTTTGGCTTTTCTTTGTTTTCATTTATTACAAGTTTTGGTCCGTCTGTTCCAAGTACTGTTTCTTTGGTTATTATGCATTTTTCTACATTTGGGTTTGATGGTATTTCGAACATTATGTCTCTCATTATTTCTTCTATTATAGAACGTAAACCTCTTGCTCCTGTTTTTCTTTCTATTGCTCTGTCTACTATTAACTCTAATGCTTCTTTTTCAAATTCTAGTTCTACATTGTCTAGTTCGAATAGTTTTTTGTATTGCTTTATTAATGCATTTTTAGGCTCAACTGCAATTTTTATTAAATCTTCTCTTTCTAGTTCTTTTAATGTTGCAATTATTGGCAATCTTCCTATAAATTCTGGGATTAATCCGAATTTTAATAAGTCTTGTGGTAATAGTTCTTCAAATGTTTCGTATCTGCTAACTTCTTTTTCGCTTTTTATGTTACTTCCAAAGCCTATTACATTTTTACCCATTCTTTCTTTTATTATTTTTTCTAGTCCTTCAAATGCTCCACCACATATAAATAATATATTTGTAGTGTTTATTTGTATTAATTCTTGATGTGGATGTTTTCTTCCTCCTTGTGGTGGCACAGATGCAACTGTTCCTTCTACTATTTTTAATAGTGATTGTTGTACACCTTCTCCACTAACGTCTCTAGTAATTGATGGATTTTCTGATTTTCTTGTAATTTTATCTATTTCGTCTATATATATTATTCCTTTTTCTGCTCTTGCAACATCTCCATCTGCTGCTTGGATTAATTTTAGTAATATATTTTCAACATCTTCTCCAACATATCCAGCTTCTGTAAGTGTTGTTGCATCTGCTATTGCAAATGGCACATTTAATATTTTGGCTAATGTACTTGCAAGTAGTGTTTTTCCACAGCCAGTAGGTCCTAAAAGTAATATATTGCTTTTTTGTATTTCTACATCATTGTTTTGTGATTCTTCTTCGTGTGTAACTCTTTTATAATGATTATATACTGCTACAGATAAACTTTTTTTTGCATCATCTTGCCCTATTACATAGTCGTCTAAAATGTTTTTTATTTCTTTTGGGCTAGGGATTTTTTCTAATCCACTTAATGTATATTCTTCTTCATCATATTCATCATGTTCTATCATACTGTTACATAATTCTATACATTCATCACAAATATATACACCAGGTCCTGCTACTATTTTTTTAACACTGTCTTGTGATTTACCACAAAAAGAACATTTAACATTCTTTGGTATGTCATTTCTTGCCATTAAAATTCTCCTTTACATATAAATTATTAATTTCTTTTTTCCATAATACCGTCTATTAAGCCATATTTTAAAGCTTCTTCTGCTGTCATATAATTGTCTCTTTCTGTGTCTTTCATAATTGTTTCTAGGCTTTGACCTGTTCTGTCACTTAATAATTTATTTAATTTTTCTCTTGTTTTTACCATGTGGTCTGCATGTATTTTTATTTCTGTTGTTTGTCCAGAAAGTCCGCCACCACCGATTAATGGTTGATGTATTAAGATTTCTGCATTTGGTGTTGCAAATCTTTTTCCCTTTTCTCCTGATGCTAAAAGTACTGCTCCCATACTTGCAGCCATTCCTATACAAATTGTAGAAACTGGGCATTTTATGTAATTCATAGTGTCTACTATTCCCATTCCATCTGTTATAGATCCACCAGGTGAATTTATATATAGATTTATTTCTCTATCTGGATCTTCTGATTCTAAAAATAATAATTGTGCTATTACTAAACTTGCTGTTGTTGGATTTACATCTTCTCCTAAAAATATAATTCTGTCTTTTAATAGCCTAGAAAAAATGTCATATGACCTTTCTCCTTTACTTGTTTGTTCAATTACATATGGTACTAAACTGTTTTGTAACATATTTTTTCCTCCTTATATAAATATTATTTAATAATTTTTATGTGCCATTATATTGATTAAAATTTTATATAATAATTAGGGGAGTTTTTATAATATTAGCATATTTACAAAACCTCCCCCATTAATTTACTAATTAGATAGCGTTACTTTCCTATTGTTAAAAGTCGCTACTTTCCAACGTTTTTCATTTTTGCATTTTCTACTAAAAAGTCTATGGCTTTTTCTGATTTTATTCCTTCTGCTAAATAGTTTTTAATATTTTCGTTGTCGTCAAAATCTTCTTCTTTTTTATCATAATTTTTAGCCATTTCGCCTAGTTTTTCTTTTATTTCTTCTTCTGTTGCTTCTATTTTTTCTTTTTTAATTACTGCCTCTAGGACAAGTCTTGATTTGATTGCTTCTATTGCTTGTGGTTCATATTCTTTTCTTATTTCTTCTTCTGTTTTCCCCATCATTTGTAAATATTGCTCTAGTTTTAATCCTTGATAAGAAAGTCTTGTTTCTATGTCTTTTAACATATTATCTACTTCTATTTCTATCATTCCTGATGGTATTTCTACTTTAGCTTTTTCTGAAACTGCTTTTATAACAGCTTCTTGTGTTTCGTATTTTTCTCTTTGCTTGTTTTGTTCTTCTAGTTTTTCTTTTATACTAGCTTTTAATTCTTCTAAAGTGTCAAATTCGCTAACATCTTTTGCTAGTTCGTCATCTAACTTAGGTAATTCTTTTTTCTTTATTTCATGTAGTGTTACTTTAAATACTGCATCTTTTCCTGCTAGTTCTTTAGAAAAATATTCTTCTGGGAATTTTACTTTTATGTCTTTTTCTTCGTCTATTTTCATACCAATTATTTGGTCTTCAAACCCTGGTATAAATGTGTTGCTTCCAATTTCTAGTTCGTAATTTTCTGCTTTTCCACCTTCAAATTCTACACCATCTACTGAACCAACAAAGTCTATTACTGTAATATCTCCACTTTCTACTGGTCTATTATCTATACTTATTAGTCTAGAGTTTTTTTCTTGCATATGTTTTAATTCGTGGTTTATATCATCATCTGATACATTATACTCTATTTTTTCTATTTCTATACCTTTGTATTTTCCAAGTTCTGCTTCTGGCTTTGTTTGAACTATTGCTGTAAATATTAGGTCTTGTCCTTTTCCCATTTGAACAATATCTACTTGTGGTCTGCTTACAGCTTCGATATTGTGCTCTTTTAACATATTTTCGTATTCTTCTGTTGCGATTTCGTTAAAGGCATCTTCATAAAATATTTCTGGTCCATAGTATTTTTCTACTATGTTCATTGGTGCCTTACCTTTTCTAAATCCTGGTATATTGAAATATTTTGCACTTTTAAAATATACTTTTTTCATTGCTTCATCAAATTTTGATGAGTCTATTGTAATTTCTAATTTTACTTCGTTTGTATTTTCTGTTTTTTCTACTTTACAATTCATTTAACTTCATCCTTTCATTGTCTTTATAGCTTTTATATTATACCATATATTTGATATATTGCAAGAAATTTTTAAAAAATACTTGTTTTTTTTTTAGATTTATGCTAAACTATAATCTAGTGAGTTTTATAACAATTTTAGGAGGTGCGTTAAAATGGCTAAATGCGCAATTTGCGATAAAACAGTCAATTTTGGAAATAAACTTAGCATTACTCGTTCACATATTAGTAAAAGAAATGTAAGGACTTGGAAACCAAATTTAAGAACTGTAAAAGCTGATATAAATGGTGAAGTTAAAAGAATAAAAGTATGTGCTAAATGTTTAAGAGATGGAAAAGTTAAAAGAGCATAAGCAATTCCTCAAATAGGAAGTTAAGGGCAAATCTTGCGATACAAGATTTGCCCTTATTTTTGTACAATAGGAAAGTAATACTTTCCTATTGTACAAAAGTCGCTCCGCTCCAAGGTTGCACACGATTTTAAGGCTTTCTAATTTATTTTATTCCAAATATTAATTTAACTATTTTACGCAAGCATTTTGGAACTTTTTTTACTACTATATTCATATT
>CALXAW010000094.1 GCA_944386375.1 uncultured Clostridia bacterium | reverse complement strand
ATAGCCCTACTGGATATTGTGCTTTATTTCTATAATGATATGGCTGCTCCATTCCAATTGTTTCTTTTACCTGCACTTTTGTTTCTAATGTTTTGTCTACTAAACTCTGTACTGCATTTTGCTTTATTGTTAATGTTTCTTCATATTTTATATGTCTTAAGTTACAGCCTCCACATCTTTTATATGTAGTGCAGTCACTTTTTACTCTACTTTCTGATTTTTTTATTATTTCTATTACTTTTCCAAATGCGTGTGAAGAAAGTACTTTTACAATTAGAATTTTTACTTTTTCTCCTTTAATACTATTAGGTATAAATATTGTAAAATTATCTATTTTTGCAATACCTTCTCCTTCAAATCCATTGTCTATAATGTCTACAATATATTCTTTATTTTTTATAACTGGTGCTTCCATTTTATTTATAACCTTTCTTATACACTAAAGGAGATAGATGCAATCTACCTCCTTTTACATTAAGCTTCTTTTACGTCCTTTACTGGATATACACTTACTTGTTTTTTATCTCTACCTTTTCTTTCAAATTTTACTATTCCATCTACTAATGCAAATAAAGTATCATCTTTACCTTTTCCTACATTATTTCCTGGATGAGTACTTGTTCCTCTTTGTCTTACTAATATATTTCCTGCAAGAACGAATTGCCCATCAGCTCTTTTTACCCCAAGTCTTTTTGATTCACTATCTCTACCATTACTACTTGAACCTTGACCTTTTTTATGAGCCATTTTCCTCACTCCCTTCGGTTTGTTTTATATGTTTACTTACATTTAATTATTTTTCTTCTTTTTTTGTTTCTGCTTTAGCAGTTTCTTTTTTTGCTTCTGGTAATTTTATTGCTGTAATTTCTACTTTTGTGTAAGGTTGTCTATGTCCTTGTTTTCTTCTATAATTTACTTTTGGTTTCATTTTGTAAACTATTATTTTTTTGCCTTTACCATGTGAAACTACTTTACCTTCAACTTTAACACCTTTTACATAAGGATTTCCAACTTGTACTTTTTTTCCGTCAGAGTATAGTACTACATTGTCAAATTTAACTTTTTTTCCTTCCTCTGCATCTAATTTTTCAAAAAATACAACATCTCCTTCTGCTACTTTGTATTGTCTTCCACAGCTTTCAATTATTGCGTACATTTAAAATGCACCTCCCTTATCGTATACTCGCTAATCCTTAATTTAAGGTAGATAATTTTATTTATCATTTATAGACCTTGATTAAGCGGATTACAGTTAATTATTTTATCATATCTATTTACTATTGTCAACATTTTTACACATTTTTTTAAGGTACGGGTTAAAATCGTACCTTTGGAGCGTAGTAACTTTTAAATACTAGGAAAGTATGACTTTCCTAGTATTTAAAATATTATTGATTCATTTGTTTCATTACTTCTTCTGCAAAGTTTTCTTCTTTTTTCTCTATTCCTTCGCCTTTTTCAAATCTAGCAAACTCTACAACTTTTGCTCCTTTGTCTGCTAATAATTTAGATACTTTTATATTTGGGTCTTTTACAAAGTCTTGCTCTACTAAACAGATTTCTCCATAGAATTTTCCAATTCTTCCTTTTACTATTTTTTCTGCTATTTCTGCTGGTTTACCTTCGTTCATAACTTGTGCTTTTAATATTTCCATTTCTTTGTCTACTCTTTCTTGTGGTACTGATTCTCTGTCTAAATATTCTGGTCTTGCAGCAGCTATTTGCATACAAATGTCTTTTGCAAGTTCTTTGTCTCCACCTATCATGTTAACTAAAACTGCTATTTTTCCATCTCCATGGATATATTTTTCTATTAGTCCTTCTGTTTCAAATCTAGCAAATCTTCTTATGCTCATATTTTCTCCAATTGTTGCTATTTTATCTATTAAAACTTCTTGAACCTTTTTGCCTGGTACTGCTATTGATTCTTGTTCTAATAATTCTTCTACTGTTTTTGGTGCCTTTTCTACTACTTGTTTTGCTACATCTGCTACAAATGTTCTAAATTCTTCGTTTTTAGCAACAAAGTCTGTTTCTGCATTTACTTCTACAACTGAACCAACTTTTCCATCTTCTGAAACATAACATTCTACTAATCCTTCTGCAGCAACTCTTCCAGATTTTTTAGCAGCTTTTGCTATTCCTCTTTCTCTTAATAGTTCTGAAGCTTTTTCTAAGTCTCCATCTGTTTCTGTTAAAACTTTTTTGCAGTCCATCATTCCTGCACCTGTTTTTTCTCTTAGTTCTTTTACTAATGCTGCTGTAATCATATTAAAACCTCCTTATTATTTAAAATAAGTAGAGCAATAGCTTTATGTTTAATATTAAAGTTGCTATACTACAACATTGCTATGCTCCTACTTTTATTATTTTTCTTCATTTTCTGTAGTTTCTTCTGCAACTACTTCTTCTATAGACTCTGGTTCTTTTACTTCTTCTTGTTCTGTTTCTTGTGTTTCTGGAACAAAGTCTTCTCCTTGTTTTCCTTCTATAACTGCATTTGCCATTACATCTGTTATTAATTTAACAGCTCTTATAGCATCATCGTTTCCTGGAATTGGATAATCTAAATCTTCTGGGTTACAATTTGTGTCTACTATACCTACTAATGGAATATTTAATTTTCTTGCTTCTAATATTGCTATTCTTTCTTTTTTAGGGTCTACTAAGAATATAACTCCTGGAAGTTCTTCCATATCTTTTATTCCACCAAGATTTTTTTCTAGTTTTTCTTTTTCTTTACGTAAACCTATAACTTCTTTTTTAGGTAATACATCAAATGTACCATCTTGTTCCATTGTTTCGATGTCTTTTAATCTTTGTACTCTTGCCTTTATTGTTTTAAAGTTTGTAAGCATTCCACCTAACCATCTTTGGTCTATGTAATACATACCACATTTTAAGGCTGCTTCTTTTATACATTCTTGAGCTTGTTTTTTAGTTCCTACAAATAAAACTGTTTTTCCTTCTTCTACTTGTTCTTTTAAGAATGCATATGCCTCGTCTAATTTTTTTGATGTCTTTTGTAAGTCGATTATATGGATTCCATTTCTAGCTTGAAAAATATATTCTGCCATTTTTGGATCCCATCTTCTTGTTTGATGTCCAAAGTGAACACCAGCTTCTAGTAATTGTTTCATTGCAACTACTGCCATTTTTTATTCCTCCTTTTTGTTTTTACTTCCATAAAGTGTCTTCATTTACAAAGACCTACTTTTATTGGTAGGCACTCCTCTATAAATTCGCTTTATGTGTTTTTTAACGTTATTTATTATATCAGTTATTTTCAACTTATGCAAGCCTTTTTCAAAATTTTTACCCTCAAAAAAGTAAATTCTAGTTTAAAAATGTATAAAATTTACTTTTATGATTAAGGTTTTGATATTTATAATAAGCTTTTTGTTGCTTTTTTTAATTTTATATAATATAATACACTATAATAGTTTTAACAAAATTTTAATTAAGATTTTGTTTATATATCTGAACATTACTGTTCTTGTGAATGGAGGTGTGGATATGGGCAAAACATTTAAATTGGCAATAGTTGGTGCCACAGGTATAGTTGGCAGAACTGCTTTAAAAGTGTTAGAAGAAAAAAATTTGCCTAATTTTGAATACACACTATTTTGTTCTAAAAAATCAGCTGGAACTAAATTAGAATTCCTAGGTAGCACATATATTACAAAAGAACTAAACGAGAACTCTTTTGACGAAGGTTTTGATTTTGCAATATTTTCTGCAGGAGGCGAAACTTCTAAAAAATATGCTCCAATTGCAGCTTCAAAAGGATGTATCGTTGTAGACAATAGCAGTGCTTTTAGAATGGATAAAAATGTACCTTTAGTTGTTCCAGAAGTTAATTCAGAAGAGATTACAAAAAATTGTGGCATTATAGCTAACCCAAATTGTTCTACCATACAAGCTGTTTTACCATTAAAAGCACTAGATAACAAATATAAGCTAAAAAGAGTTGTATATTCTACATATCAAGCTGTTTCAGGTGCTGGAAGAGATGGTATAGAAGACTTAAAAAATGGTGCCAAAGGCCTTTTACCTAAAAAATTTCCTCATCAAATATATAATAATTGTTTACCACATATAGATGTATTTTTAGATGATGGTTATTCTAAAGAGGAACACAAAATGATTAACGAAACCAGAAAAATTTTGGGTAAACCAAATTTGCCAATTACTGCAACTACTGTAAGAGTGCCTGTTTTTAATTCTCATAGTGAATCTATTAATGTTGAACTTGAAAATGACTTTAATTTAGAAGATGTTAAACAAGTTTTAGCTAACTTTCCTGGAATTATTGTTGTTGACAATTTAGAAAAAAATGAATATCCACTAGCAACAGAAGCAACAGGTCATGACGAAGTTTTTGTTGGTAGAATTAGAAGAGATTTTAGTGTTAAAAGTGGCTTAAATTTATGGGTTGTTGCAGACAATATTCGTAAAGGGGCAGCTAGTAATGCTGTACAAATTGTTGAGTACTTATATAAGGCTGTTGCGAAATAGTTGTAATTCTTTCGCAACTAGATTATTATCAAAAAGAAAGGATGATATATATGAAAAAAGTAATATTTGAAGGTTGTGGTACAGCAATTGCCACACCATTTAACGAAAATGGAGTAAATTTAGAAGAATTTAAAAAATTAATTGAATTTCAAATAAAAGAAGGAGTAGATGCAATAATTGTTTGTGG
>CALXAW010000093.1 GCA_944386375.1 uncultured Clostridia bacterium | reverse complement strand
TTGCACACAATTTTACTTCGTAAAATTGGCGCGCGAACAAATACGCAATGTGTAACTATGCTAAAATGTTAAAATATCTTAATCACATCGCTTTTGTTCTACCAATCAGAAAGTGATACTTTCCTAGTATATAAAAAAAGTCGCTACGCTCCACCGTTGCACACAATTTTACTTCGTAAAATTGGCGCGCGAACAAATACGCAATGTGTAACTATACTAAAATGTTAAAATATCTTAATCACATCGCTTTTGTTCTACTTTCTGGTATAGAATGCATGAGCTCAATGCTAATAAATGGTAGGCTTATAAGCTAAATTATATTGTCGTAATTTGTTGACTTTCGACTTAAAAAAATGATATACTATGAATGTAAAGGGGGAGTTTTTATGATATAAGAAAAATATATTCTTATATCATAAAACCCCTTTATAATAAACTAAAGAAGGTGTTAGTATGTCTGTTTTGAAAAAAACATTAATTATATCAATAATATTTAGTATCATATTTTGTGTATTTTATTTACTTAAAAATAATGTATATGCACAAACAACAAGTGACGATATAAATAGCATAGACGAAACAAAATATCCAGGAATAAAAGAAAAAATAAAATCATTACAATCAGCACATCCAAATTGGAAATTTAAAATATTATATACAGGACTAGATTGGAATGATGTAATATCAAACGAATACTTCCATACAAGTGGCGAAAAAGTCCCACGTAATATGGTGCAAGCATATTATTCACCAAATGACAAAGACTGGGTATGCCCAATTTGTGGTGATAACAAACATTATGACAATGGAAGCTGGCGTTGTGCATCAGAATCTGCAATAGCATATATGATGGATCCACGAAATTCATTAAATGATTCAGACATATTCCAATTTGAAGAATTAACATATAATGCTTCTACACAAACAATAAATGGTGTAAAAAGCATGACAAATGGAACATTTATTGCAGGTGATGCAACAGCAAACTCAATACTTACAGGTGCTAAAAATTCAAATATGAATGCATACTTTATTGTAGCAAGAATAAAACAAGAACAAGGAACAAAAGGTGGAACAACTGTAAGTGGAACATACCCAGGATATGAAGGTTTATACAATGTATTTAACATAGGAGCTGGCGGAAGCTCAAAAACAGGTGTAGTTACAAATGCATTATCATATGCAAGAGAGCAAGGTTGGACAACTATTGGTAAATCAATAGAAGGTGGAATGACATTTTTAAAAAATCAATACATAAATAAAGGTCAAAATACATTATATTTGCAAAAATTTGATGTAGAAGATACAGATGGACTATATTTTCACCAGTATATGCAAAACTTAACAGCATCACAATCAGAAGGAAACACAATGAGAAAAATATATAGAGACACAGGCAAAATAGAAGATAGCCACACATTTATAATCCCTGTATACGAAAATATGCCAGTAGGTAAAAGTACAAGACCAACATCAACAAGCTCAAATGCAACAAATAATGAATTTTATGTACAATATAAATCACATGTACAAGATACAGGATGGGAAACAAGTTGGAAAACAGACAGTATTACATCTGGAACAATGGGAGAAAACAAAAAAATAGAAGCAATACAAATGCAATTAGTAAATGCACCAGATGGAATAGATATAAAATATAGAACATATGTAGAAAATGTAGGCTGGCAAGATGCAGTAGATGCAGGCCAAACAGCAGGAACAACAGGGAAAAATCAAAAAATATATGCACTAAGAATATCATTAGAAAACACAGACAAATATTCTATAATGTATAGAGTACATCTAGAAGATAAAGGATGGCAACCATGGACATATGATGGTAATATAGCAGGTTCTATAACAGACAACAAAAAAATAGAAGCAATACAAGTAAAAATAGTAAATAAAACAAATAACTCAAATATGGGATTATCATATAATTCATATGTACAAGATAAAGGTTGGCAAGGAGCAGTTTCTACAGGAGAGCTTTCTGGAACAACAGGACAAGGAAAAAAGATAGAAGCAATGCAAATAAATTTAACAAATACATCAGCTCAAACAAGTATAAAATATAGCATGTATTTAGATGGTATGGGTTGGCAAGAACAAAAACAAGATGGCGAAATAGCAGGTCAAGTAGACAAAAACCAAAAAATATATGGTGTAAAACTTGAACTAGAAAATCCAGAAGGAAAAACACTTAAGTACAGAGTATACTTAAGAGACGCAGCATGGCAAGACTGGGTAAATGAGGGTGAAGTTGCAGGAAATATAGATAAATTACAAAGAATAGAAGCAATAGAAATACAAATAGTAGATTCTATGAATGTAACCTATAGTGCACATGTAGAAGACATAGGCTGGCAAGACTATGTAGAATCTGGAAGAGTTGCAGGAATAACTGGCAAAAACAAAAAAGTAGAAGCAGTTAAAATAAAATTAAACAATCCAATAGAAGGTGCAAGTATAGAATATAGCACATATGTAGAAAATGCAGGATGGCAAGACTTTGTAGCAGATGACCAAATATCAGGAACAACAGGAGATAACTTAAAATTATATGGATTAAAAATTAATTTAAAAAATGCAGATGGATATACAGTACAATATAGAGTACATGTGCAAGACATAGGATGGTTAGACTGGGTAGAAAATGGACAAATAGCTGGAACAGAAAACTTAGATGCAAAAGTAGAGGCAATTCAAGTAAGAGTTATAAGACAAGAGTTTATAGTACCAGATAAAACACCAGAAGAAGACACAGAAGGAGGAGAAGTTGTAGACCCAGAAGAGCCAACAGACCCAGACACTCCAGAAGAACCAGAGGAACCTGAAACACCAACAGAGCCAGAAGAACCAAAAGAATTTAGTGTACAATACATATCACATGTACAAGAAGATGGCTGGGAAGAAACATGGAATAGCAATGGAGAAACATCAGGAACAACAGGACAAAACAAAAAAGTAGAAGCAATGCAAATAAAACTTGCAAATGCACCAAAAGGTGTAAGTTTAAAATATAGAACATATGTAGAAAGTATAGGATGGCAAAATGCTGTTAAAGATGGAGAAACATCAGGAACAACAGGAGAAAACTTAAAAATATATGCAATAAGAATTTCTTTAGAAAATACAACAGAATATTCTATTCAATATAGAGTGCATGTAGAAGAAGAAGGTTGGCTAGACTGGACAGAAAATGGAGATATTGCAGGAGACATAGATAATAGCAAAAAAATAGAAGCTATAGAAGTTAAACTTGTAAAAAAAGCAAAAGGAGAAGCAACCGTACAATATATATCACATGTACAAGACCATGGTTGGGAAACAGCCTGGGTAAATAGTCCAAATATATCTGGAACAGTAGGCGATAACAAAAAAATAGAAGCAATGAAAATAAAATTAGTAAATCTACCAGCAGATGTAAGTATAAAATATAGTATGAATTTAGACGGACTAGGCTGGAAAGATTCACAAGATGGACTATTATTAGGAACATTAAAACAAAACAGAAAAGTATTTGGAATAAAACTACAATTAGAAAATAGTGATAAATACAAAATTAAATATAAAGTACATGTACAAGACATAGGATGGCTAGACTGGGTTGAAGGTGGAGAACTAGCAGGACTAGAAGCACAAAACAAAAAAATAGAGGCAATACAAATTAAACTAGTAGATATAAACCAAAAAGACCCACAAGTACAATATATATCACATGTTCAAGACTTAGGTTGGGAGCAAACTTGGCTTAAAAATGGTGAACAATCAGGAACAACAGGTCAAAACAAAAAAGTAGAGGCAGTTCAAATAAAATTAGCAGATGCACCAAAAGGTGTAAACATTAAATATAGTATGAATGTAGAAGGCTTAGGCTGGGTAGAAGCTAAAAATGGAGAAATAGCAGGAACAGTTGGCGAAAACCTAAAAACATATGGCTTAAAAGTATGGTTAGAAAATACAGAAAACTATTCTGTAAAATATAGAGTGCATGTACAAGACAAAGGCTGGCTAGATTGGGTAAAAAATGGTGAACTAGCAGGCTTAGAAGCACAAAATTACAAAATAGAAGCAATAGAAGTAAAAATAGTCGAAAATTAATATATTACAAAATGATATATATTAATATCTCATAAATTTCTCGGCTCATTCCAGAGCTAAAGAATTTCTAATACAATTGTCGGGCACCCTTTGCGACGAATTCCTTCGGAATTTCGCAACCATTTCCCTCCAATTGTACAAGAAATTCTAAAGCTCTTCCAATCACATTCGAAATTTATTCAATATTAATATATATCATTTCTATTAAGTATAAATAATAAAAGACAATATATGCTTTTTTAGCCCAAAATTCATTGACAAAACAGCAATTTAAGGATAAAATTACACTATCTGAAAAAATAGCAGATAGTGTAATTTTTTCTATTCAATAAAAAAACAACATTGTATTATAATTTAGGAGGAAATATGGAGCAAGTTGACATATTAATGGCAACATATAATGGCGAAAAATATTTAAAAGAACAGCTAGAAAGCATATTAAACCAAACATATACAAATATACGACTATTAATAAATGATGATTGTTCTACAGATAAAACAATAGAGATTTTAAAAGAATATGAACAAAAAGACAATAGAATATATGTGCAATATAATAAAGAAAATCTGGGAAGTATAAAAAATTTTGAAAATCTACTTTCACG
>CALXAW010000092.1 GCA_944386375.1 uncultured Clostridia bacterium | reverse complement strand
AGAAATAGCACAAAAACTTGAAATATCCGAAATACTAAATAAATATCCTTATCAAATTTCAGGAGGACAAAAACAAAGAGTTGCATCAGCAAGAGCAATTATAACAAATCCTAAAATGGTTTTAGCAGATGAACCTACTGGAGCATTAGACAGTAAATCAGCAAGACAATTATTAGAAACATTTGAACATTTAAATAAAAAATTAGGTGCAACAATTTTAATGGTAACTCACGATGCTTTTACAGCTAGTTATGCAGAAAGAATTATATTTATTAAAGATGGTAAAATATTCAACGAATTAATAAAAGGTGAAGATACAAGAAAACAATTCTTTGAAAAAATAATCGAGGTGCAAACACTTCTTGGAGGTGATTTGAACGATGTTATTTAAATTATCAATAAGAAATATGAAAAAAAGTTTTAAAGATTATGCAATATATTTTTTAACATTAGTATTAGGTGTAGCAATATTTTACATGTTTAACTCTTTAGATAGCCAACAAGCAATGTTAGAAGTATCAGAGTCAACAAGAGAAATGATAAAATTGATGATAGAAATGCTTGGTATGATTTCAGTTTTTATTGCTATTGTACTAGGATTCTTAATTGTATATGCAAATAACTTTTTAGTAAATAGAAGAAAAAAAGAATTTGGTATATATATGACACTTGGTATGGGTAGAAGGCAAATATCTAGTATTATATTATTAGAAACTATATTAATAGGAATAATATCTTTAGCAGTTGGTTTATTTATAGGAATATTTGCATCACAGTTTATGTCTATATTAGTGGCAAAATTATTTGAAGCAGATATGAGTGAATTTACATTTGTATTTTCAAAAGATGCTTGCATAAAAACTTGTATATATTTTGCTGTAATGTATTTAGCAGTAATGGTATTTAATACTTTAACCATATCAAGATATAAACTAATTAATTTATTAACAGCTGTAAGAAAAAATGAAAAGGTAAAAATGAAAAATCCTATAATATCAATACTTGTATTTATTATCTCATCAGTATTATTAGGATATGCTTATTATTTAGTTACTGGTGGAGTTCGTGAACTAAGAACAGCTGAGGCATTATTAAAACCAATTCTAATGGGAATTGTAGGAACAATAGGAATATTTTGGTCTTTATCAGGATTTATATTAAGAGTTATACAATCAAGCAAAAATGTATATCTTAAAGGAACAAATATGTTCGTATTAAGACAATTAAATAATAAAATAAATACAAACATAGTTAGTATGACTGTAATTTGTTTAATGTTATTTATGACAATAAGTGTTTTATCAGGAAGTTTATCAATAAAATCAGCATTAGATTCTGAACTAGTTAAATTTACACCAGTAGATGTAAATTTATATAAAACAGCATATTTACCAGATAGCTATATAAGTTCATATAGTGGAAAAACAATTTATTATACAGAAGAACAAATAGAAGATTCTAGACATCCTGTTAGTTATACTATGGAAACAAATGGATATGATATGAATAATTTTAAAGACATTGTAGAAATTCCTATTTATGCACTACCAGAGTGGACAATGGGATATAGTTTAGGAGAGTATTATCAATCTACAAAAAGTCAATATCCAATGCTTTCCTATGATATGTCAGAAGCAATTATTAAAATTTCAGATTATAATAAAATTGCAGAACTTTATGGAGAAGAACAATATACTTTAAATGATGATGAATACATTGTACTTTGTAATTATGATCAAATGAAAGATATAAGAAATCAAAAACTAAATTCTAATTCAAATATAGAAATTAAAGGAAAAACATATCATTCAAAATATAATGAATGCAAAGATGGATTTGTATATATGGCAACAACTGAAATGAATGCAGGAATTATAATAGTTCCAGATAATTTTGAATTAAAAGATGAAGATACAGAACAATATTTATTAGTTGCAAATTATAATGCAGAAACAGATGAAGAAAAACAAGAAATTGAAAATACATTAATAGGTACTGGAAATACAGAATTTTTTGAAAATATTAAAGAAAAAGGAATAGACCTTGATGGTTCTTCTAGAATTAGTATAATGGAATCTAGCAAAGGATTAGCAACAATTATTATATTTATTGCAATATATTTAGGAATTATATTCTTAATTGCAAGTTCTGCCATTTTAGCATTAAAACAACTTACAGAAAGTTCAGATAACAAACAAAGATACACTATATTAAGAAAAATTGGTTGTGATGAAAGAATGATAAATCAAGCACTATTTAGACAGATATTCATATTCTTTATGATGCCTTTAGCTTTGGCAATGGTTCATTCAATATTTGGTATTAAATTTATATTATCAATGCTTGAAGTATTAGCATCACCAGATGAATTATTACCATCAATTATTGTAACAGCAGTAATTATTGGTGCAATTTATGGAATATATTTCTTGGCAACATTTTTGGGAAGCAAAAACATAATTAAAGAGGATGATTGAAAAATAAATTCTTAACAGAAGATGAAGCAAATGAAATATTAAAACAAGCAGAATAAAATAACTGTTGCTAATTGTAGAAGAAGCAATTAGCACACAAAACATCCCCTTTTATCTTCGAGAGAGAATCATTAGTGATTCTCTTTTTGTTTCTACAATAGGAAAGTGATATTTTCCTATTGTAGAAAAGTCGCTATGCTCCGATTCCTAAAAAGTTGAATACAGTTGAAACAATAAAACATATTGGTAGGCATAGCATTAAAGGAGCAATGGCAGATACTAATACCCATTTCCAACTTCCAGTCTCCTTTTTTATTGTAAGTAATGCTGTAGCACAAGGCCAGTGTAATAATGAAAACAACATTGTACAAATTGCAGTGCCCCAAGTCCAACCATTGTTTACAAGTAATGCTAATAATTCTGTATTATTAAGTTCTGTAATACTACCTTGTGCCAAATAAGACATACACATAATAGGCACAACAATTTCGTTAGCAGGAGTACCTAAAATAAATGACATAAGAATAGTGCCATCTAGCCCAAAGACCTGTGCTACAGGATCTAAAGCATTAGTACAAATACTTAAAATACTAGAATCTCCTATGTTGATATTTGCAAAAAGCCATATAATTAATCCAGCAGGAGCAGCTATAGCTAAAGCTCTACCTAGTACAAAAATTGTTCTATCTATAAAAGAACGATAAATTAATTGACCAATTTTGGGCTTTCTATATGGTGGCATTTCTAAAGCAAAAGAAGTAGGAATGCCTTTTAAAATTGTTGCAGATAATATTCTAGAAAGTAAAAAAGTTAGCGCAATACCCAGCAAAATTATTCCTGTTAACATTAATGCTGCCAAAATAGAGCCACCAATTCCAGCATTTAAGCCTACAATAAAAATTGTAATTAAAGTAACCATTAATGGAAACCTACCATTACATGGAACAAGATTATTTGTAATTATAGCAATAAGTCTTTCTCTTGGGCTATCTATAATACGTGTTCCAACAATACCAGCACAATTACAACCAAATCCCATACACATAGTTAATGCCTGTTTGCCACAAGCCCTACATTTTTGAAAAGTTTTATCAAGAACAAAAGCAACTCTAGGCAAATAGCCACTATCTTCTAAAATAGTAAATAAAGGGAAAAAAATTGCCATAGGAGGGAGCATAACAGAAACAACCCATGCAACAACTCTATATATTCCTTCAATAAAAACACTGTTTACCCATTCTGGTGCACCTATTAAATTTAATTTATTAGTCATCCAATCTGCAAAACTAAAAAATATATTATATAAAAATTCAGAAGGATAATTTGCACCAGCGATTGTTATCCAAAAAATTATAGCAAGTAATAATATCATAAGAGGAATACCAGTAAATCTATTTGTAAGCAATTTGTCAATTTTAATATCTCTATCTAAATAATTCTTTTTTGTAAAAGTAACACATTTAGAAACAATGTATTCAGCTTTTTTAAAATTATCTTCTGCATTAAATAACTTAGAAGAATTATCAGTTTTAGAATTTAAGTTAGGTAAACTAGCTACTTTTTCTATTTCTTCCATTAGTTCATCTAACCCCTGTTTGTTGGTTGCAGATGTAAATACAATAGGTGCATTTAAATGTTTAGAAAGTTTTTCTTTATCAATAATTATACCTTTTTTCTTAGCTTCATCTATTAAATTACAACATACAATAACATTTCTAGAAAGTGCTTGAGCATGCATAACTAAGTTTAAATTTCGTTCTAAAACAGTACTATCACAAACAACAACTGTGGCATCAGCCTTATTACTAGCAATAAAATCACGAGTTACTTCTTCTTCTGCAGAGTGTGATATTAAAGAATATGTACCAGGTAAATCTACTAATATATAATTTGTATTATTATATGTATAAGTTCCTATTTCTGTTGTAACAGTTTTTCCGAGGCCAATTTCCAGTATGTTGATGCATACCAGTTAAACTGTTAAAAATAGTAGACTTACCAGTGTTAGGATTTCCAGCAAATGCGATAATTTTATCTGTAGGATTTTTCTTTTGGACATTAATAATACCATCATTTGAGTTTATTCCAGTTGATTGTTTAGTTAAACCCATGTACAAACCGCATCCTTTCTATAATTGTTTGAGCAAAGCGACTTTTATACTAATCCGAAAGTATGACTTTCAGATTAGTATAAATTATTACAGTATAGGACTTTATATGCCCTATACTGTAATGAAAACATTTTTAGCATCTTGATTTCTTAAGCCTATTACAGTACCTCTAATTAAGTATTCTCTTGG
>CALXAW010000091.1 GCA_944386375.1 uncultured Clostridia bacterium | reverse complement strand
TTGAAAATTACTAATTTAAAAAAAGAGTATAAAATGTTTGATGGTAAAAAAGCAAGGCTTTTAGAGGCTGTAGTGCCAGGCTACCATAATCATACTACTTTTACTGCTCTTTCTGATTTTAATTTAGAACTAAAAAAAGGAGAAGTGCTAGGTATACTTGGTAGAAATGGTGCTGGTAAGTCTACTCTTTTAAAACTAATTACAGGTGTTGCTGTTCCTACAGAAGGTAATATAGAAATTAAGGGTAAGGTTAGCTCTTTGCTAGAATTGGGTACAGCATTTAACCCAGAACTTACAGGAATAGAAAATATATATCAACATGGACAAGTAATGGGCCTAACAGAAGAAGAGGTAAAGGCAAAAGAACAAGAGATAATAGATTTTGCAGATATAGGTGACCACTTATATCAACCAGTAAAAACTTATTCTTCAGGTATGTTTGCACGTCTTGCTTTTGCATGTGCTATAAATGTAGATCCAGATATATTAATAGTAGATGAGGTATTGTCTGTTGGGGATATGGCATTTCAATTAAAATGTTTTAAAAAGTTTGAGACATTTAAAAAACAGGGTAAAACAATTTTGTTTGTAACACATAGTGTTGCAGATGTGCTAAAAAATTGTAATAAAGCAATAGTTTTAGATAAAGGTAAAAAAATATTCGATGGAGAGGTAAAACCAGGTGTAGAACTATATAAAAAGCTAATTACAGGTATGTTAGACGAAAATTATCAAGATAAAAAAGCCACTATAGAAACAGCAGGTAATATAGTATTAAATGAAGAAGATGAGTGGAAAAAGCATTTCACATTAAACCCAGACATGATGAGCTATGGAAATAATGAAGCACACATATATGATTATGGTATATTTAATAAAAAAGGAAACCCAGAGCCAACAATAGATAATAGCGAAGAAGTAAGTATAAAGCTAAAAGTTTTATTTAACGAAAATATAGAATGTCCAACAATGTCTATAACAGTAAAAGATTTTCATGGAAACGAAATTTGTGGTACAAACACAAACTTTTTAGGAATAGACACAGGAAAATGCGAAAAAGGTAAAAGTTATATATTCGAATTTAAGCAAAAATTACCTTTAGCTCCAGGAAAATATACATTATCAATAAGTTGTAGTAGATATGATGAAAATGGAAATCATATAGTAATGAATAGAAATTATGATGCAGTAATATTTGAAGTTATATCAGACAAAAAACTAGTAGGTTACTTTAAAATAGACCCAGAAGTAAGCTTTAAGCAAATTGAAGAATAGAAAGGATGGCATATATGGAAGAAATCCACTTATTTATAATATGGCAAAATGCATTAAATAAAAAAGAAGAAATATTAGCTGATATGGAAAAAAGTTTTGAAATATTAGCACAATATAAAATAGAGTGGAGCAAAGATAAATTTTCAGAAAATTTATCAAGATTTTATGGTACAAACTTGCCAGCAGGAAGTGGAAAAGAACAACATTGTGGAAATGGACCATTTTTGCTAATTATAGTAAAAGACAAAGCACCAAAATATGAAACAAGAGCAACAAGTAAGGGAGATAAAACAGTTAATGTAAATATGTTTGATAAGAAAACATATTATAGAAAATTAACTGGTGGGGGTCATAAAATACATGCAACAAATGACCCAAAGGAAACAAATCATGATATAACACTTTTACTTGGAAAAAATATAAATGATTTTTTAGCACAAAATCTAAATAGTAGAGAAATTATCAATTTGCAACAAGACCTATTTGGTGCAAATGGCTGGAATGACGTAAAAGATATGTTTTATGCATTAAATAATTGCATAGAATATGCATTACTAAGAAATTACGAAATACTTCCAGATGAAATATATGTAAATAAACATAATGATATAGATGTAATATGTACATCACATATAGATTGTGCATATATATTAAATGCAAAAAAGGTATTTCAAGAAGAATATAGGGTACACTATGTAACACAAGTAAAAAATAACAATGCATATTTTGACTTAAGATACTTAGGAGACGGATATTATTGCAAAGAATTAGAAAACAACTTGATTCACAATAGAATATATAACGAAAAGGGTTTTTACACAATATCAAACAATGAATATATATATACATTGTTATATCATGCAATTTTACATAAAAAAGAATTTGAAAAAAAAAAAAAAAAAAGACTTTCTCAAATGACAGATATTTTAAATGCAGAAATGGATATAAACCAATATTTAAAAATACTAGAAAATTGGATGATAGAAAATGAATATATAGTAACAATACCAGAAGATATATCAGTACAATTTAATAAACAAAATGCACAAAAATTATCTAAACTAATATATAGAAACGAAGAAAAACTTATAAATTTAAAAACAGAGAATCAAAACTTAAAAAACGAAAACAACAAATTATCAAAAGAAATAAACGAACTATACAATTCTAAAAGTTGGAAAGTAACAGCTATTTTAAGAAAAATATCTGGTATGTTACAGAAAAAATAAAAGGGGTGTTTTTTATTGAATTTAGAGCAAAGCACAATAAATACTACGAAGAGCTTAAGAAAAAACATAATTAGTTGGTATCCATTTAAAGAAGGTAGTTCTATATTAGAAATAGGAACTCAAGAAGCGGAAATTACAGAAACTTTAGGCCAAAACAATAGAGAAGTGGTATCAGTTAGCTTTTCAGAAGAAATAAAAAATGAAGTAAAGCAAAAATTACAACATAAAGCTAAAATAGCAATAATAGTGCAAAGCCCAGAAAATATACGACCACAAGGACAATTTGACTATATAACATTAATAGGTATTTTAGAATATGCACAAAAAGTATTTAATAAAACACCAGAAGAATTAATTGGGCATTTAAAACAATATTTAAAACCAGATGGAGTTTTTATAATTGCAACAGATAATAGACTAGGAATAAATAATTTGTGTACAGAAAAAAATGATAATGCTTGTACATTGTTAGGAAAAAATAAAATAGAAGCAATACTAGAAAATCAAAACTTAAAAAATAGAAAATTTTATTATCCATTACCAAACTATATAGTACCAAATGTAATTTTTACAGACAAGCATTTGCCAGATTTTGAAACAATAGGAAGAAATTTAACAATATATGATGATAATGTGGTTGTAGCATTAAATGAAACCGAGAAATTTAAAACAATATTAGAAGAAGATGAAGAAGAATTTAAAAATTATGCAAATTCATTTTTAATAGAATGTTCAGAAGAGACTTTGCAAGAAAACAATATAGAATTTGTAGCATTTTCAAATATACGAAAACCACAATATAGAATTCAAACAATAATTCAAGGAGAAAATGTATATAAATATGCATTAAATGATAAAGCACAAAATCATATAAACGAAATAAAAAATAATATAGATATTTTAAAACAAAACAATATAAATACAATAGACAGTTATGACGAAAATAGAATAATTAGTAAATATCAATATGAAGCAGAAACTTTAGATAAAATAATAATAGAAAAATGCAAACAAAATAAGCTACAAGAAGTAATAGCTATAATAAAAGAATTTAAAACAGAAATACAAACTAAATTATCAAAAACAAATAGCCAAACCAATGTATTTGACAAATACCAAATAAATTACGAAAAACAAGAAATAGAAAACTTAAACTTTGTAGAAGAGGGGCTATGGGACCTAAATTTTAAAAATTGTTTTTATATAGATAATAAATTTTATTTTTATGACCAAGAATGGAAAGAAAAAAATATACCAGTAGAATTTATAATATATAGAGCAATAATATATTTTACAGAACTTGCAAAATATATTGATATTAGTAAAATATTTGAAGAATTAAAAATAACACAAGAGCAAATAGCATTATTTAAAAAATTAGACGATATCTTACAAGAACAAACAAGAGACAAAGATATGTGGTTATTGCATGTAAAGGCAGTACAAAAGGCAGATTTAAAAAATAGAATAAAAACACTAGAACATGATAAAGAAAAAATATTAAAAGACTGTCAAGAGTTATTAATACAAAAAGATGGAAGAATTAAAGTATTAGAAGATGGAATGGAAGAAGCAATAAGCACAATAAAACAAAAAGAACAAGAAATAGCAGGAATTGTTAATTCTACTTCGTGGAAAATAACAAAACCATTAAGAAAAATAAAGGGAACAGATAAGTAGGAGGAAAATATATATGAGAATAAGAGACAAGTTATTTCCTGAGGGTGGAAAAATAAGAAAATTTTTACGAGTATGCAATAAAATAGTAAAAAGTTTACGAATAAGTAATATTAAAAAAATGATACAACTAATAAAAGAAGAAGGTTTTAAAACAGCATTTGCTAAGCTAAAAGGAGTATTATTAGGAGTTATTCCAGCAGATAACTTAAATAATTCTTACCAAAAATTAATTGATGCAATAGAGCCAACACCAGAAGAAATAGAAATGCAACGTAAACATAAATTTAATTATGAACCTAAAATTAGTATATTAGTACCAATGTATAAAACACCATATAAATTTTTCGAAGAACTAGTAGATTGCTTAATTAACCAAACATATACTAATTGGGAATTATGCTTAGCAGATGGTAGCCCAGAAGAAGATATGGAATTAAAACCAATAATAAATAAAGATAGTAGAATAAAATATAAATACCTAAACGAAAACAAAGGAATCGCAGGTAATACAAATGAATGTATAAAACTTGCAACAGGAGACTTTATAGCATTATTTGACCATGATGACTTGCTTCCTGTATTCTCATTATATGAAGTAGTAAAAGCAATAAACGAAAATCCAGATGTAGAATTTATATATACAGACGAAGATAAAATAACAACATTAGACAAACCTAGATTTAATCCACATTTTAAACCAGACTTTTCACTTGATTTTTTAAGAGCAAATAATTATATTTGCCATTTTAGTGTATTTAAAAAAGAACTTATGCAAAAACTTGGTGGCGAAAGAAGCAAATATGACGGAGCACAAGATTTTGACATAATATTACGTGTTGCAGAAAACACAAATAAAATAGTGCATATACCAAAGGTATTGTACCATTGGAGAGTACACCCAAATTCAACAGCACAAGCCGAAACAGCAGCAAAGCCATATGCGTTTGAGGCAGGTATTCCAGC
>CALXAW010000090.1 GCA_944386375.1 uncultured Clostridia bacterium | reverse complement strand
TTATTCACGCAAGATAAAGTATAAACTATTTTATTCACCTTGTCAATACTTTTTTGTAATTTTATTTCAAAAGCTAGGATTTTATGTTACTGTTCAGACTAGAAAAATAAAAAAATAGTTATCCACAGAATATTACAGAGTTTGTAACACTAAAGAAATAATAGTGTTACAGACTTTTTTTCATTAATGGTATATAATACCATTAATGAAAGGTTGGTGATAAATTATGGCAAAATCAGATTATTCAAAAGATTTATTCAAACAAGTACAAGAACTAATGTTAAAGTGCGATAATTTATCAAGTGAAGTAAAAACCATAGAAAAAAGAACTGAGAAAAAGTTTAAAAAGCAATTAAAGGAACAAAAGGAATATTTCACACAAAAAATTGAAGTTTTAGAAAAAGAAAATAAAGAATTAAAAGGTAAGAATCAAAAATTAACAAACGAAGTAGATAGATTAAAAAAGCAAATAAATAATGATAGCAATAATTCATCAAAGCCACCATCAAGTGATATAAAAAGGAATATACCTAATAATAGAGAAAAAACAAATAAAAAAGCAGGAGGACAGAAAGGACATAAAGCACATTTTTTAAGCAAAAATATAGTTGAAGAAAAAATAAAAAAAGGAGAATTTAAAACAGAAGTAATTCATAAAGGAGATGTTCAAAAAGAATATATATCAAAATATATATTAGATATAGAAGTAGATGTAATAGCAAAAGAATATAGATTTTACAAAGATAAAAATGGAAAATATAATATTCCAAAAGAATTTAAGACAGATGTACAATATGGAGAAGAACTAAAAACAATGTGTGCAATCTTAAATACAGAAGGAGTAGTAGCATTAGATAGGCTAACAAATTTTGTTAGTTGTATTAGTCATGGAAAAATACAATTATCAAAAGGAAGCGTAGTAAACTTTATGAAAGAATTAGATAATAAAAGTAAATATTTAATAGAGAATATAAAAAATAAATTGTTGAATTCAGAAATAATGCATACAGATGGAACAACAGGAAGATGCGAAAATAAGAATGCATGTGTAAGAACATACTCAACAGAAAAAGTAATGTTGCTAGTACCAACATATGGGAAAGGGAAAAAATATATAGAAGAAAGCAATATATTAAATAGATATACTGGAAAGTTAGTACATGACCATGAAACAGTAATGTATAATTATGGAAGCAAACATATAGAATGTAATGTACATGTATCAAGATATCTAAAAGGATGTAATGAAAATACAGGAAACAAATGGGCATTAAAAATGCGTTCATTTTTGTGTCAATTAAATGAATATAGAAAAGAATTAAAAGAAAAAGGGATAAATAAACTAAAAGAAAAACAACTGAAAAAATATTCTCAAAGATATGATGAAATACTGAAGGAAGGATATGAAGAAAACAAAAAGATAAAATCAAAGTATTTAAGACAAGATGAACAAAGATTATTAAATAGACTAAAAAAATATAAAGAAAATCATTTAATGTTTCTTTATGATTTTAGTGTGCCATTTGATAATAATTTAGCAGAAAGAGATATAAGACATTTTAAGATAAAACAAAAAATATCTGGACATTTTAATAGTATGCAAGGAATGAATATATACTCAAACATAAAAAGTATTATAGGAACATTAAAAAAACAAGGAAGAAATTTCTATAATGAAATATCAAACATATATAAAAATATCCCTGTTAGCATATAGCTAATAAGGATATTTTTATTTTTCTAGTCTGAACAGTAACGATTTTATTCCTAGCTTCTATTATCTATTCATTATTTCCTCTACCTTCTGGTAAAGCAGAATAATCTAATCTAATTCTAATCTTAGTGATATATCTAATGGTTCTCACAAATTTACTATTTTTAATTCTTTGCCATAAACTTGGTTTAGCTTCAAAAGTTGTTTCTTGAACGTATTGTTGTTGTTCTGGTGTTACTTGTTCTGCAACTGTAACTTGTTGTTCTTCTTCTACTGGTGTTTCTTGTACTTCTTCTACTGGAGTAGGAATTGATTTTAAAGCATCTGCTACTTCTATTCCGATATAACTTAAAGCTTTTGATCTATCTTCTATTCTTTCCATATCTATTTCTATATGTAAATTAGCTTCTAAATTACTAATTCTTGCATTCAATAATTTAATAGCATCTTGATAGTTTTGAGAAGTTGTTCCTTTTGCCTTTCCTACAATAGTTAAAGTTTCTATAATATCTTCTGGGAAATTTTCTTCTGCTTTTTTTACTTTATCTTTCCAATCTTTATCTTTATTTTCTACTGCTTCTACTAATTCTTTTAAATCTCCAGCTAAGCTAATATTTTGTTCTCTTTGTCTAATTAATTCTTCTATTTTCTTTGTATTTTCTTCAAATTGATTGGTAGCATATTCTACCAATCCATAAGCTGCTTTATAAACACTAGCAGGGAAATTTTTCTTTTTTGGATATTCTATTAAATATGTTTTTACAGACTCTATTAAATCTTTAAAATAAGTATCTTCTTCTAATTGTACTATTTGTTTCTTACTATTTGGATTAATCATTTTTTGGATTTTATCTATATTGGATAATATTTTTTCTTCTGTGATAACCATTCTCACATTTACTATGCCAGATTTAGACATGTAATGTACCTCCTTTATCTTACGCGTGATAGCTTTCTTCCTATTTCATATTTTATTATACATGAATCAGCAAAAAACTACAAGAGAATTGCTTTATTTTATTTTTAAGTTTTGATTACAGAAATATTACATTTTTGTTACAAAAAATAAGGGTTTTCGACATTTTTACATTTTTGTCAAATTCCCCCATTTTACCATTTCCCTAAGTAACAGTTTTTATTTCTTCGAACCTTTTTATTTTTTGGGTTGTCGTTTTAATCAAATCTTGTTCTGTTACAATAATATCTCTAATATATTTGTAAGCTGGCATTGTTTTATTAACTTTTTTCACTTCTTGCCAAATAATTTCTTTTATCTTTTCTTCCTCTTTTTCATGATAAAGTTCTTCCATCAACTCTTTATCATAAACAATTTTAGCACAAATTTTATAATCTCCATCGTCTTCTGGTCTTCCATAAACAAAAGATTCTTTAACACCTTCAATTTTATTAATCAATGTTTCTAGTTCTTCTGGATAAATATTTTTTCCGTTTTTTAATACAATAACAAATTTCTTTCTACCACAAATAAAAATATATCCATCTTTATCAATTTTTGCTAAATCTCCTGTATGTAACCATCCATCCTCAATGGTTTCTTTTGTTGCTTCTTCATTATCATAATATCCTAACATAATAGTAGGTCCTTTTGCTAGTAGCTCTCCAACACCTTCTTCATTTGGTTCTGCAATTTTTACATCCAGACTTGGAAAAGCCTTTCCGATAGAACCTAATCTTTGATATTTATCATCCTCAGCGGCAATTACTGGAGAACTTTCTGTTAATCCATATCCTTGGTACATCGTAAATCCTAATGCATTAAATCCTTTTTCTGCTTCTGGGTCTAAAGCAGCTCCTCCTGCTACAAATAATCTAACCTTACCGCCTAAATTATCATGAATTTCTTTAAATAATTTTCTTCTAATATCAATACCAAATTTTAGTAAAAATTGACTAATCTTAATTCCTTTTTTTACAGTTTCTAATTTTCCTTTTTTCTCAATTCCTTTCATTACTTTCTTATACATGTTTTCAAAAAGAACTGGAACAGAAATCATAGCAGTAATTCGAAACTCTTTAATGTTATCCGCAATATGACGAATTCCTTCACAAAACGCAATAGCTCCACCTTTTGAAACAGGATATAAGAATCCTACTGTACATTCGAAAGTATGATGTAATGGTAAAAATGATAAAAATCTATCATATTCATCTATTTTAATAACAGAAGCAATATCTATTAAATTACTACAAATATTTTTGTGAGATAACATAACCGCTTTTGACATTGCTGTTGTACCTGAAGTAAATAACATGATACTCATTTCTTCTGCATTAATTTTGGCATCTAAAAAGTCTCTATTCCCCTGTTCTATTAATTTCTTTCCTTGGTCAATTAATTGTTTTTCTGCATAAATACCATTTTGTTCTTGCTCTAAATCCATGGAAATAAAATATTTTATATTAGTATTTCCTTGTTCTTTTAAACGATTCATTACTTCACTATACTTATTAGAATAAAAAATAGCTTCTACTTCTGAACGAAGAATTAAATTTTCTATTTCATTATCTGGTAATGCTCTATCTAATGGCACAACTATTCCTGTTCCTGTAACAATAGCCAAATATGCAACACACCATTCATATCTATTTTCTGAAATAACAGCAATTCTTTTATTTTTCAAGCCCAAATCAATTAATGCTGTTCCTAAATTATTAATATCATTTCTAAACTCTTTATGTGTAATTTCTCTGAATTTTCCCTCTTCTTCTGTCTTAAAAATATAGGCTGGTCTATCTCCATAAACCTCACCAGACTTTTGTAGCATTTCTTTTAAATCACGAAATTTCATTACATCATATATTGGTTTTCTCATGATTACTCCCCTTTTCTATTTTATTCTTAGTCCTTCTATTACTGTATTTTCAAATTCTTTAAATAATTTTAAAGTATCAATTTCTCCGGAATTTCTTAATTTATATACCAATGTTGAACATATCAAGCCATAAATTTCAGAAGCAATTACTTGTGCATTTCCTTGTTTTATCTGTCCTAGTTTAATTCCTTCCTCTACGATTTGTTCTATTTTATTAATATATTCAAAAACATGCATTTGACACTTTTGATTTCTTGCTCCATTCCCCAAAAATTGACTCAACAAAATAGTAATTAAATCCTCGTATTTTACAACTACCTTTATTTGTATTAATACAATTGCTTTTAATTTATCAATATAATTAGAAAATTTTGCAGTTTTAATATCAATACTATTTTGCAATAGCTTAATTCCTTCTTCGACTAAAAAATTAAAAATTTCTTCTTTACTAGAAAAATGATAATATAAAGTTCCTTTTGCTACTCCGACTGTTGCAGTAATCTCTTCAATACTAGTAGCGTCATAACCCTTTTCTGCAAATAATTTCATAGAAGTTTCGAATATTTTTCTTTTTGTCTTATTCATTTTTCTTTCAACACCTCACATAATTAGGCATCATACTGCTTGTTATTATATCTTTTTTAGCTAAATATTGCAATTATTTTACCATATTCCGACTACATGTTCAAATAAAATTATTACCTTAAAAAGCTATATATTATTTTGCAACACCGCGTAAGCGACCATCA
>CALXAW010000089.1 GCA_944386375.1 uncultured Clostridia bacterium | reverse complement strand
GATTGTGAAATGTATGTTACATTAGAGCCATGTTCAATGTGTGCAGGAGCCATTATAAATTCTAGAATTAAAAAATTATATATTGGAACTTTAGACCCAAAAACAGGTGCTGCTGGTTCTGTTTTAAATTTATTTACAGATTATCCTTTTAACCATAAAGTAGAGGTAGAAACAAATATACTAAAACCAGAATGTGAAAAAATTTTAAAAGACTTTTTTAAAAAATTAAGAAAAATGCCTAAAAATTAGTTTTTAGGCATTTCTTATTGAATAGGAAAAATCGCTATTGTTCAAATACAACATATTCTAATAATCTAGTTTTTCTTTTTCGTTTTTATCTTTTCTTCTTTTATTTATTTCGTCATTGTCGTCATTATCATTTTCTTCAAAGTCGTCTAAATTCACTCCAAATTTATCCATCATATCTTCAAGTGCTTTACCAGCATTCATTTCGTTATCTTTATTTGCTAATAATCCCATTTTCAAACCATCCTTTCAATAACTATTATACAATGATTATTGAAGTATTTCAAGCTACTATTCTTTCCAAAAAGCACTATATGTTTTATATGCACAATAAATATCATATTTACTTGCAACTTCATATGGTGAATGCATTGAGAGAACTGGAACACCACAATCTATTACATCTACACCTTTATTTGCAAGAATGTATGCAATTGTTCCGCCTCCGCCAACATCAACTTTGCCCATTTCTGCAACTTGGTATTTTATATTATTTTTTTCTAGCACATTTCTCATCCAAGCAACATATTCTGCACTTGCATCAGAAGCACCAGACTTACCTCTTGCTCCTGTATATTTATTCATTGTTATACCATTACCTAAAAATGAGTTATTTGTTTTATCATGTACACTTACATAAATTGGGTCAACACCTGCATCAACATCAGATGAAAGCATTTTTGAATAGCAAAATACTTTATCTAATAAGTTTGGTCTATTTTCTCCTGTTTTATTTAATAATTCAGAAATAAAATAGTCAAACATATGTGATTCCATACCAGTATTACCCATACTACCTATTTCTTCTTTGTCAGATAATATGCATACTGCTGTAGTTTTTACATTTTGCAAATCCATCATTGCCATAAAAGATGTATATGCACATACTCTATCATCTTGGCCATAACCTGCAACCATAGACATATCAAGTCCTAAGCTTTTAGCCTTAAATGCAGGTACTAACTCTATTTCGCTACTTTGAAAGTCCGCTTCTGTTATTCCATATTTTTGGTTTAATATATTTAGTATATTTAATTTTACTTTTTCTTGTACATCTTTATCATTATATGGAATGCTACCTATTAGTAAATTCATATTTTCTGCTTCTATACCATCTTTTAATTTTTTTTGCATTTGGTCTTGTGCTAAATGTGGTAATAAGTCTGTAATTGTAAATATTGGGTCTTCATCTGCCTCACCTATATTTATTGTAACCTTTTCTCCATTTGTTTTTACTATAACACCATGCATACTAATTGGAATTGCTGTCCATTGATATTTTTTTATTCCACCATAATAATGTGTTTTAAAATATGCAAAATCTGTATCTTCATATAATGGTGTTGGCTTTAGGTCTAACCTTGGTGAGTCCACATGTGAGCCTATTATATTAATTCCATTTTCTAATTTTTCTTGCCCTATTATAGCTAAATACATGCTTTTATCTCTATTTACAAAATATACTTTATCACCTGTTTGTAATTGTTCAAATGTAGCTATATCTTTATAGCCATGTTCTTCTGCTACTTTTTTAGCATATTCTATTACTTCTCTTTCTGTTTTTGCTTTATTTAAAAACTCAATATAGCCTTTACTAAAATTAAATATTTTATCTTTTTCTTCTTGGCTTATATTACACCAACCCTTTTCTTTTTTTATGCAAAGCTTATCTTGTAATTTTTCTTCCATATAATCACGCCCTTCTTAAAATTTTATTTTTCTTTTTTTTCGTCTCCTTTAATTCTCTTGTAGTAAAATACGCCAACAAATACTATAAATATAACAACTAATAATGCTAAAACTATGTGAGAATATTGGTCAAATATACCTAAAATTGATTCCCAATTCGCCCCTACTTTATTACCAATTGTTATTAATACTGTGTTCCAAATAAGTGAACCTGCAGTTGTATAAATTAAGAATTTAACCATTGGCATTTCGCTCATACCTGCTGGAATTGATATAAGGCTTCTTACTATAGGTACAAATCTACAAAAAAATACAGATTTATTTCCTTTGGTGTCAAACCAGTGGTCTGCCTTTTCTATGTCTTCTGGCTTTATTCTTAATGTTTTTCCAATTTTTCCTGATACTATTCTTTTTAGCCTTTCTTTATTTAGTATTTTACCTATGTAATAAAGTACAATTGCTCCAACTAACGAACCTAATGTTGCAAATATTATCATTCCTACTATGTTTAGGTTTGTTTGTGTTGTCATAAATCCACCAAATAAAAGTACTACTTCTGAAGGTATTGGTGGAAATACATTTTCTATTGTTATTAGCAAAAATACCCCAAAGTATCCAAATTGGTCCATTATTGATAGTATTAAATCTTCCATACATTGCTCCTTTTTCTATTTTTTATTTTACTTTATTAATATACCACTATTTATATCATTTTTCCACCCTTTTATGGATTTATTCTTAAATTTTTGGAAATAATAATTATAATTTTATAAAACTGATTAGCATATAATATTTGAAAAATTTCGAATGTGATTGGAAGAACTTTAGAAGTTCTTATATAATTTGAGGGAAATGGTTGCTGAATTTTTTCGGTAGAAAAAATTTGACAAAAAGAATGCCAGAAAATTATATTAGAACTTCTTAAGTTCTGGAATGAGCCGAGAAATTTTTCAAATATTATATGCTAATCAGTTCTCAAAAATAATTTAATGAAGGAGGAATTTTTGTGGATTCATATTGGATAGACTCTACCAAAAATAATGCAACTTTTGAAAAACTTGCACAAGATATAGCTTGTGATGTATGTATAATAGGTGCTGGTTTATTTGGTTTAACTACAGCATATTATTTAGCCAAAAAAGGGTTAAAAGTTGTAATAATAGACAAACAAGAAGTAGGCACACATACAAGTGGACATACAACCGCTAAAATAACAAGCCAACATGGACTTATATATGATTATTTAATACAATCATATAATACAAATTTTGCACAAAAATACTTAAATGCCAACCAAGAAGCAATTGCAAATATAAAAAATATAATAGACTCAGAAAATATAGAATGTGACTTTAAATATGAAGATAACTATGTATACACAACAAATGAGCAAGATATAGAAAAAATAAAGGCAGAAGTAGCAGCTATGCACTCTTTAAATTTTGATGCAGAATTTGTTACAAAAACAGAATTACCTTTTAATACATTAGGTGCAATCAAATTTAAAAATCAAGCACAATTTCACCCAAGAAAATATATACTAGGTTTATGTAATAGTATTTTACGAAATGATGGACAAATATTTACAAACTCCACAATAACAGATGTAAAAAAAGACGGCAATTATTATTATTCATATACACATTCAAACAAAATAAAATCAAAATATGTAGTACTTGCATCACATTACCCATTTTTAAAAGTACCCGGTTTTTATTTTGCAAAAATGTATCAAGTAATTTCTTATGTTATTGCAATTGACCCAAAAACAAAATTATTTAATGGTATGTATATAAGCACAGAAACACCGCCATTTTCTTATAGAACAGTTGCAACACCAGATAAAGAATTGCTACTTGTAGGCGGTTACAGCCACAAAACTGGCGAAAAAATAGACACTACTTTTATATATAATAAATTAGAAGAAGAGGCAAAAAAATATTACCCAGATTGCGAAATTTTATATAGGTGGAATACACAAGACTGTGTCACTTTAGACAAAATACCATATATAGGCGAATACTCAAATTTAATGCCAAATATGTATATAGGCACAGGTTTTAATAAATGGGGAATGACATCTTCTAATGTTGCTGCAAACATTGTTACAGATAAAATACTTGGTATAGAAAACAAATATGAAGAAGTTTTTACATCAACACGCTTACAACCTGTAAAAAACAGATGGGAAGTAAGAAATATGATAAAAGACACAACAGAAGGCTTAATTACAGATAAATTTAAAATTCCAACAGATACATTAGACAGCATAGAAAAAGATACAGGTAAGATTTTAGAAATAAATGGCCATAAAATAGGTGTATACAAAGACACATCTGGTAATATTTTTGCAGTAAACCCTATATGCACACACCTAGGGTGCCTACTTAATTGGAACAACCTAGACAAAACCTGGGATTGCCCCTGCCATGGTTCTCGTTTTAACTATATGGGTACAAACATATTTGACCCAGCAATAAATGGACTAGAAATATACAATTTATAATAATATTTTGCGAATTTACAAGTTTTTTTTGCTAATTTGTTGACTTATGCTTTTCTCTTTGCTACAATTACAGTATAAATTATATATTTATATATTTTATATTTTTTGTTTATTGAACTAGATTGCTTCTTAACCAGTTATCTAGTTCTTTTTTTATATTCCAACAAAACCTCAGTCCATGGTAGGCGGTTTGCCACACCGTGGAGCTGAGGTTTTTATTATATGTTGTTGATATTGATTTGTATTATGTTGAGCTGGTCGTAAGGGTATTTGCATTGCTGAAGTTGTCGAAAATCTACCTCCCTACTGACATTATTTATCTTTTAGTTTTTCCAATTCTTCTTTACTTAATCCTGTCATTTTAACAATAAAATCTACATCTACATTTTCTTTTAGCATTTTTTTAGCTATTTCCACCATTTTTTCTTTTGCTCCAAGCTCTTTGCCTTGGGTTAGTCCAGCATCTTTGCCATCATTATATCCATTGTTATACCCATCTTCTTTTATTGTGTTATAATCTCTTATGTATTTTTCTCTTAATTTTATTAGTGTTCTTTCATGTTCGTCTGCCATTAATTCGTCATATACCTTTTTCGCCTCTTTTATTGCTTCATTCTTATCCAAAATATCTCCCCCTAACTTATTTGGATCTTGTATGAATTTTAACCAGTTCTCTAATTCTTTGTTTTCTGTTTTATATTTCTTCATTTTTGTTATATCTATTATAACAATCTCTAAATCCTCAGTCAATAATACCTTCCCTGTTTTTTTGTCTAATATTTCAAATGATGTTGCTATTTCTTTTAGCTCTTTTAGCCTTTTTACCTCAAAATTTGCTATTAATATTACTTTTGTTGGTTTTAATGTAGTATAAGCATCCCCTCCTTTTATACTTTCTATATACTTCTTCGC
>CALXAW010000088.1 GCA_944386375.1 uncultured Clostridia bacterium | reverse complement strand
GTTGTAGCATTTATTATTATAAGAGCAATAATAATTACAGTATTTTAAAAAGAAAAGAAGGGGTGTTATTTATGAAAAATGAAAAAGTAATAGAAGATGATGTAAAAAATAAAAAATATGTTAATGATGATGGAAAAGAAATTAAGAATAAAAAAAGTTCTAATTTGTTAAATAAATTATCAAAAAAAGCTAAATTAAAATTAATAATTATTGTTGTATTGATTATAATTGTGTTAATAATCATAATAGGAACTAAATTTATTAATACGAAAACAACTGCAGATTTTACATACTTAAACCAGTTGCTTGAAAAATCAAGTGAATTGACAACAGCTAAATTGAAAATTACAGGTATAGAAAATTATAAAGATGCTGGAGCTATGATAATAAATAGAGCAGACTTTACGATGGTATATACTGCAACGATTAGTGCAGGCGTTGACCTTGAAGAGGTAAAGGTTGAAGCAAATGATGTTACAAAAGAAATTGTAGTAACAGTGCCAAAGGCAAAAGTGTTTGATTGTCATGTAAACCAAGAAGATATAAAGTATTTTGACGAAAAACTAGCATTATTTAATGTTGATTCAAAGGAAGATGCTAATAAAGCATGTGCTTTAGCAGAACAAGATGGTATAACAGAAGCAGAACAAACAGGAATACTTGAGTTTGCTGAAACGGAAGCGGAATATGTGATTAAAGATATTCTTACTCCTGCTATTCCAAAAGGTTATAAACTTACTATAAAAAAATAAGATATACGAAATGAATGGTAATATATGTAGGCAAATTACAAGTTGTTATTCTAGATAAAATATATATGTTAGAGGTATCAAAAGATATCTCTTTTTTAGGATTTAAAAATAAATTTTCAAAATTTGTCCGATTTTTATATTTTTTAACAGACCTTAATAGTAGAGGAATAATTTTAAATATTATTCATAAGATTAAACAAAAAGATGGAGGACAAAAGCATGAAAAATTTAAAAAATAAAAAAGAAATAAAATATATAATAATATGCTTGCTACTAGTAGCAATATTTTGTTTAAGTGTAATTTATTCTAAAAAAGAAGAAACAGAAAATGTAGTGCAAACAAATTCAGAATTAAGTAATAAAAAAATAGAATGGGGAATAAAAAGAAACACCAATCATGAACAACCAGATGTAGGGGCAGAAAATAAAAAAGTGCTAGAAGAAAATGGTGGAATATGCTTAGGAAATAGCGAAGCTCCATATATATATTTAACATTTGACCAAGGATATGAAGCAGGATATACAAGACAGATATTAGATGTGTTAAAAGAAAATAATGTAAAAGCAACATTTTTTATAACAGCCCATTATTTAAACACACAAGAAGAGCTAGTTAAACAAATGCTAGAAGAAGGGCATATAGTAGGAAATCATACAGTAAACCATAAATGTATGCCAGAACTTACAGAAGAACAAATAAAAAAAGAAGTAATGGACTTACATCAAGCATTATACGAAAAATTTGCATATGAAATGAAATATTTTAGACCACCAAAAGGAGAATTTAGTGAAAGAACAATAGCATATACAAACTCATTAGGGTATAAAACAGTAATGTGGAGTTTTGCATACGAAGACTGGGATGAAAAAAAGCAACCAGATGAGCAAAAAGCAAAAGAAAAAATAATATCAAATGTGCATAATGGAGAAATAATGTTATTACATTCTACATCAAAAACAAATGCCAACATTTTAGGAGATGTAATAAAACAAATAAAAGAAATGGGATACGAGTTTAGGAGTTTAGACGAATTTGAATAAATAGAAAAATACGTAAGAAAAGAAAAAAGTTTGGAAAAGAATTAAACTATGACATTCTAAAATTTAAATCTTTTACAAACTACTGTGTTTATAGCGAAAGGAATGAAACAAAAAGATGAAAAATAAAAAAGCGAGCTTAGACAAACTAAATAATATTTTAGAAATGCCAAAAGAAATATGTACAAATGAGCCTAAAGTAACAATAGTAGGTTTTGGAGAAATGATTGTAGAAAATTACAAAGGAATATTAGAATATGAAAATTATTTTGTAAGAATAAACACATATATAGGTGTAATAAATATAAATGGATTTAATCTAAACTTAGAAAAGATGACAGAAGATGACATAAAAATAACAGGAAAAATAGAAAGTATAGATATTGAAAGAACAATAGATTAAGGAGAAAACCATGTTTATAAAAATATTTATTAATTACATATTAGGATATTTAAAAATTGTAGTAGAAGGTTATTATATAGAAAGATTTATAAATATATGTACAAACAAAAAAATACTAATATGGAATTTAAAAAGAGAAAATGGAGTTAAACTATACTTAAATATAGGAATAAATGATTTTAAAAAAATATCAGAAGTATGTAGAAAAACAAAATGCAAAGTAAAAATAGAAAGTAAGCATGGAATTCCATTTTTATTACAAAAATATAAAAAAAGAAAAATATTTTTACTACTATTAATAATAGTAGCATTTTGTATATATTTTAGCTCAAATTATGTATGGAATATAGAAGTTATAGAAGAAAATAATCAAGACTTACCAAATATAATGCAAGACTTGCAAAATGCAGGTTTAAGTGTAGGAACACAAAAAAGAAAAATAGACACAAAAGAAATAATAAATTCTATTAGATTAAACAGAGAAGATGTAGCATGGATGGGAATAGAGCTAAAAGGCACTAATGCCATAGTAAAAGTAGTAAAAGCAGACGAAGCACCACAAATAATAGATGACACAGAATATTGTAATATTGTAGCAGACAAAGACGGAATAATAACAAAAATAAATGCACAAAATGGAACAGCAATAGTAAATGTAGGAGATGTAGTAAAAAAAGGAACAATACTAATTGCAGGAGTAATGGAAGGAAAATATACAGAACCAAGATATTTACATGCAATAGGAGAAATAGAGGCAAAAGTATGGTACACAAAAACCAAAAAAATATATTATAAACAAACAAATTATGAGCAAACAGGAAGAGAAGAAAATAATTATGCAATAAAAATAAATAATTTTAAAATAAATTTGCCAAAAGGGGTTTCAAAATTTGAATTATATGATACAATAGAACAAGAAAAAAAATTAAAGATATTTTCAAATTTATATTTGCCAATCTCAATAATAAAAACAACCAATAAAGAAACAACCAAAGTAGAGCAAAATTATAGCTATAACGAAGCATTAGAAGTAGGGAAAAAAGAACTAGAACAAGAAATAGAAAACGAAATAAAAAATAAAGAAAATATACTAAATAAAACTGTAAATACATACAAAAATAGCGAATATGTGGAAATATCTATGACATATGAAGTACTTGAAAATATAGGGACAAATGAAAAAATAGAATTTTAGAGAGGTTGTGGATCATGGAAGAAAGAAGTTTAAGAATTACAGGAACAGACAAAACATTTTTTAACAAACTTACAAAAACACTAACAAGAATGTTAGTACCTACAAAAGTAAGCATAAATGGAATAATTATATCAGTAAAGAGAAATGCGTTGTTAAAAGCATATGAAGCATATACACAAGATGCCGAATTAGAAGAAAAATATGAAGCAGCATTTACAGCATATTTAGAATCTTTAGATAAATATGTAATGGACTCGATATACAAAAAAGTAAAAAATGATACAGCTACAGAATTTGAAAAGCAAGCTTTATCAGATTATTATGGTGTAATAAGATTAAAACAAACAGAATATGTAGAATATAAATACAGAAAACAAAAATATCTATTAGAACTAGACTATGAAGGAATATTAACAAGTGGAAAAGAAAAAACACTAAATAAATACATGGGCTTTTACATTTCTAAAATGGATATGTTGTATAAAGCAATATTAAAAAACTATTCTATAAAACTTGCAGACAGTGTAGATGTATATGACTCAACAAAAGAATGGATATATGCAGAAGTATTTGCAACATTAGAAGAATATATACAAAAAATATTACCAATAAAAATGAATGACGACAAAGACGGAGTTTATGAAGATATAGTAAAAGAATATGACAAATACGAAAGATTTACAATAGGAAAATTAGACACAAGAGATAACATAGAGAAAAATATGATACTACTAGGAATAAGCAGAAAATTATTTACACATAGTTTACCATTAGTAGTAGCAGAACAATGTTATAAAAAGCTACTAAAAGATGCAAGATGTCTAGTACAAGATACAAAAATAGCGGCAAAAAGAGAGAGAGCATATTCAATGCTTATAACAATATTAGAAGCATATAATATAAAACTATTAGCATCTAAAATATATTGGGATAATCCACAAGAAAGAGAAGAATTTAAAAACTTATTAAAACAATACAAAAAAATAGAAAAACTAAAAGAAACAGACTTTATAGAATATATAAAACAAAAAGAAATACTATTTATAAAAGATGACATGAAAAAAATAAGAAACGGAAAAACAGATTATACAAAAATAATAAAATATTATAAAAGAAAATTGGTAGACTACGAAGTAATGAAAGAAATAAAAGGATTTAAAACTGCTAGTAATTATACAAAAAAGAAAGAAGTGGCATAAATGTACCAATTAGAATATTTAGAAGTAGAAGAAAACAACACATATAACAAAATAATAACAAAAGTAATAAACCAATGTTTTAAGCAAGAAAAAATAACAAATCCTAAACTATATATAAGTATAACAATAACAAACAAAGAAAACATACAAAAAATAAACAAGCAATATAGAAATATCGAAAAGCCAACAGATGTACTATCATTTCCAATGTTTGAAAAAAACGAACTAGAAAAAGTAATAAAAAACATAAACCCATTGCAAGAAGAAATATTAGGAGACATAGTTATTTGTATAGAAAAAGTAAAAGAGCAAGCAGAAGAATATAACCACAGTTTTGAAAGAGAATTGGCATATATGGTAGTACATGGATTTTATCATTTAATGGGATATGACCATATAGAAGAAACAGACAAAAAAATAATGAGAGAAAAAGAAGAAAAAATATTAGAAAAATTAGATATAAAAAGGGGTTAAAATGAGTAAAGGAACAAAAGTATTAATAATAATATTAGTAATATTAATTGTAGTAGCAGGAGGAGTATTAGCATATAAAATATATGAAAGTAAACAACCAAAAGAAGAACCACAAATAGCAGAAGAGCCACAAGTAGTAGAAGAAAAGCAAGTACAAATATACCAAGGAACAGATAGACCAATAGCAGTAATGATAGACAATCACCATGATGCATGGCCACAAGCAGGGCTAAACCAAGCATATATGGTATACGAAATAATAGTAGAAGGTGGAGAAACTAGGTTAAGGCAATAATTAAAAGAAGAAGATTAAGAAAA
>CALXAW010000087.1 GCA_944386375.1 uncultured Clostridia bacterium | reverse complement strand
TGAAAATGTTCCATAAATTAATATTAGTATTACTAATGTAACTGCACCACTTATTAGTCGTTTTTCAATTGGACTTAACTTTTCACCAAAGTCTATTGTTAGCCAATTTTTCTTTCCTGCTGGTCTCTTTCCAGAAACATCGCTTGCCCCTCCTGCATCTAGTTTCATCCATGCAGGTAATTTGTCTAAAAAGCCTTGCTTTTGGAAGTTCATTCCTGTAACTCCTTCGCCAAGTCCTTGCAATGCAAGTGATATTGCAGAATTAACCTCTATATAGTCTTTTACACTTATTCCTTTTATGTTGCTTTTTATAAAATAAGGTTTTAATATTTTACAACTAACTTCTGGCAAGTATTCTTGAAAATACAAGTCAACATTATTTATAGTAGCAAGTGTTCCTGTTATATATACTGTTTTTATTGCTGCTAAACTTTCGTTTATTGTTTTTTTAACTTTCCCTACTATGTTATATAAAGTTGGCATAATATCTTCTAAATAGTTTTGTTCTTCTCCTAAGTCTTGTCCTTCTGCAGTATATATTGTTGTGTTTTTACATGCTTCATAAGACTTAGATAATGAATTTTCTTTTCTGTCTATTTTGCTTAATACATCTCCACTACCTTCGTCTAGTTCGTCTATTTGATATATGTTTTGGTCTATTACTGTTGTTATTGTTGTTTTTTCTTCCATGTTGACTATTAATGCATTTTGTTTAGGCTTAAAGTCTATTAAATTTGTTATACACATTGATAATGGTGTTATATTAGATACTCTATAACTTTCAAATTCTTGTGTATTTCTATTTAGTTCTATTCTGTTTGCACTAATATTTATTACCTTAACTTTGTCTTTGTCTTGTAAGTCATCTACTACCGCATATCTTGTTTCAAATACATTTGGATTATATCCTTTTTCTACGCAATAAGAGTCAAATTCTGTTTTTATGGCCTTTGGAAGATAATTTTTTCCAAGTAAAGAAAACATTTCAAAATATGTGTACATTTCGTTTGATAAGTTAATACTTATTGGTGTTTTATAGCTATATGTTTCTTCTACTATTTGTTTTATACCTTGCCCTAATTTTTCGTAAAATTTAATTCCAAAAGATTCAACTTTTGTACCACTACGATCTTTAGAAACTTTTGCATATTTAATTATATTGTTTTCTATATACATTCCTAAACAGCTTGCCATTTTCTTCTCCTTTGCTAATTAGTTCAATACTATGTTTTTATATTTTGCATTTTTTTAGTGTAACATACTTGAATTAATTTTATAATTTGTTATTTTCTTTCGTTTTTTGTATTTTTTTCAAATCCAGTTGTCTATATTTTACCCTTAATTTTTAAAATGTCAATACGTTTTATGCAAATGTAAAGTAAATGTAAAGTAACTGTAATCTTTTTGTAATATTTCATTTCTTTACAATTTTACATATAAAAAATCCGTCATGGTCTATATCTGTATTAATATTAATATATTTGCTTTGATTTATATAGGTTTTTATAGCATTATATTGTTTTATATTTTCATATTTAGAATAAGTAAAGTTTTTATTCTCCTTCAAAAACCTTTCTATTATATCTTGATTTTCTTCTTTTAAAATACTACATGTTGAATATACCAATTCTCCACCTTTTTTTAGATATTTTGAACAGTTATTCAATATATTAAATTGTAGTTTTGTTATTTCTTCTATGTCTTCTTTTTTTCTATGCCATTTTATATCTGGTTTTCTTTTTATTACGCCTAGCCCTAAACATGGTACATCTAGCAAAATTTTGTCAAATTTTTCTTCATATTCTGGTTTAAATTGTGTTGCATCATTTGTTTTGCTATCTATTATTTTTATTCCTAGTCTTTGTGCATTTTGTTTTACTAGGTTTACTCTGTGTTCATGTATGTCCCATGCTTCAATTTTACCTGTGTTTTTCATAATTTCTGCTAAGTATGTTGTTTTTCCTCCTGGACTGCTACATGCGTCTAATACGTTTTCTCCTTCTTTTGGGTTTAATACCATTGCAGACATTCCTGCTGATAAGTCTTGTATTGTAAAATATCCGTTTTTAAATAGGCTTACGTTTTCTATGTTTTTTAGGTTTTTTACTGTTAAAAAGTCTTCTAATTCTGTTTCTTCGCATTTTATATTTTCTTTTTCTAATTTTTGCTTTAATTCATTTTTTGTAGTTTTTAGTGTATTTATTCTTATTATTATGTTTGGCCTTAAATTTGAATTTTTGCAAATTTTTTCTACTTCTTTTAGATTATATTGTTTTAATAGTTCTTGTACTATCCATATTGGCATTGATGTGGTTTTTGATATTTTTTCTGTTTTTTCTTCTATTTTAAATAGTTCTTCGTAATCGCTTTTATCTATTTTTCTAAGTATTGCATTTGTAAAACTGCTACTTCCTCTATGCCCATATCTTTTTGCTAGGTTTACACTTTCGTTTACTGCTGCTGATTTTGGTATTTTGTCTAGAAATATTATTTGGTATGCTCCCATTCTTATTGTGTTTATAATCCATGGTGATATTTTTTTTAGTTTTATTTTTGAGTGTTTTTTTATTATTTCGTCTAGTGTTAGCTTCCATGTTGTTACTCCATATACTATTTCTGATATTAGTGCTATGTCTTTTTGTGTTAGTTTGTTTTTGTTTTTTTGTAGTTCTTCGTTTAGCGCTATGTTACTGTAGGCTTGTTCTTTGTCTATTTTATATAGGATTTGTAGAACTACATTTCTTGCTATGTCCATCCTTTCCTCCTTACTGGTTGGCAAATAATTGCGTTTTGGCGTTGTTAAACTTCGCTTCAAAATTCCTCAGCGTACACCAAGTACGCTTCCGGATTTCTTGCTCGTTTGCCTAGCCAAAAGCACAATTCTTTGCCAACAATATATTTATTGTTCATTTATATTATCTGCTTTTCTTTCTTGTTTGCTTTGCCAACTTTATTTTTGTTTTTTTCTATTATATAATTTGTTTTTTGTTTTTTCTAGTATAAAATAGAATTTTTGGGAAATTATAAAATTAACTATTAGATTTTTAGGAGGTTATTTAATTGGAAATAGAAAAACATTTATTTATTACAGGTAATTCTCAAGTGTCTTGGAAAGATGCTATTGTAAAGGCTGTTGCTGAGGCTTCTAAAACTATTGATTATTTATCTTCTGTAAAAATTATAGAGCAAAGAGCTACTATTGACGGAAATAAAATTTCTGAATATTTTGTTGACTTGGATTTAAGTTTTACTCTAGATTTAAATAGAAAATAATTTTAATTTTACAAGGAGGAGATATTGTGACACCTAAACCTTTGGAAACTAAAAAAGATTATCAAAAATATGTTGACGAAAAGAGCCCTAACTCTCCCATCTTAAAAAATTGCTTTAATGCATTTTGGGTCGGTGGCTTAATTTGCTCTATTGGCCAAATTATAATGTGGTATTGTGCATCTAAAGGGTTAGATACTGCCCTTAGCGGAACTGTTGTGTCCATTTTATTAATTGGATTTAGCGCATTTTTAACTGCTCTTAATGTTTTTAATAAAATAGGAAAATTTGCTGGTGCTGGTTCTCTTATTCCTATAACTGGTTTTGCAAATTCTATTGTTTCTCCTGCTATGGAGTATAAGTCAGAAGGCTATGTTATGGGTGTTGGCGGAAAGATGTTTACTGTTGCAGGTCCTGTTTTGGTTTTTGGTATTTCTACTTCTATAATTGTTGGTATTGTGTATTTAATTTTTAATACTCAGTCAATTACCTTAGTGTAACAAATAATGTAATCATTTTTTAGGAAAGGATGGCTATAATTATGAAAAAATTAGGAAAACAAACAATAAAATTTGACACACCACCATCTATATTGCAAACAGCTAGTATTGTTGGTCCAAAAGAAGCTAATGGCCCACTTGCAAAGTATTTTGATCAGTGTTTAGACGACGAGTTTTGGGACGAAAAAACATGGGAAAAGGCAGAAAGCAAAATAATAAAAGAAACTGTAAATACTGTTATTTCAAAATCTGGTATTCCTTTTGAAAAAATAGATTATTGTTTTGCAGGGGATTTATTAAATCAATGTATTTCTTCTAGTTTTGGCTTACGAGAATTGAACATTCCTTTTTTTGGTGTATTTGGTGCATGCTCTACTTTTGTTGAAAGTTTATGTTTAGCTTCTGTTTTTGCCGAATCTTGTGCTAATTATATTTTATGTGCTACTTCTAGTCATTTTTGTAGTGCAGAAAAACAATTTAGGTTTCCTTTAGAGCTTGGCAACCAACGTCCACAATCTGCACAATGGACTGTTACAGGTGCTGGTAGTGCTATAGTTGCTAAGTGTGGAAATGGGCCTTATATTACTCATATTACACCAGGCAAAATTGTAGATATGGGCATAAAAGACGCAAATAGTATGGGAGCCGCAATGGCGCCGGCAGCACTAGATACCTTAATTACTCATTTTAAAGATACTGGAAGAAAACCTAGTTATTATGATGTAATTGTTACTGGTGACTTAGGATATGTTGGTAAAGAGATTTTAACAGAACTTGCAAAATCTGAAGGATATGATATTAAAGCAAATTATGACGATTGTGGTGTTTTAATTTTTGATAAAAACACTCAAGATACTCATTCTGGTGGTAGTGGCTGTGCATGTTGTGGTAGTGTATTTTCTGGTTACTTTTTTAAGCAGTTACAAGACAAAAAAATTAAGAAAATGTTATTAATTGCAACTGGTGCCTTAACTAATGCTACTACTACTCAACAAGGCGAATCTATACCTGGAATAGCGCATGCAGTTAGTATTGAAATATAGGAGGTCATTATGGATTTTTTACAAAATGTTGATTGGACACAATTATTACGTTGTTTTGTGGTTGGTGGATTAATTTGTGTTATTGGGCAGATTTTAATTGATAAAACCAAGTTAACTCCTGCACGTATTTTAGTTATTTTTGTAACTACTGGTACTATACTTGGCGGGCTTGGAATATACCAATACTTAGTTGACTTTGCTGGTGCTGGTGCTACTGTTCCTTTAACTGGTTTTGGTTATAATTTAGCAAAAGGCGCAATAGAAGCTGTAAAAGAAACAGGTATTATTGGAGCTTTTACTGGTGGTGTTAAAGCTGCTGCTGGTGGTATAGCTGCTGCTGTATTTTTTGGATATATTGCTTCTTTAATTTCTAAACCTAAAATGAAAAAGCAATGATATTTTTATACCATTGCTTTTTTTACAACTTCTGCAAATGCTTTTGGGTCACTTACAGCTATTTCTGCTAGCATTTTTCTATTTATTGTTATGTTAGCTTTTTTTAGTCCTGCTATTAATTTGCTGTATGTTGTTCCATTCATTCTTGCTGCAGCATTTATTCTTGTTATCCATAATTTTCTAAAATTACTTTTTTTATCT
>CALXAW010000086.1 GCA_944386375.1 uncultured Clostridia bacterium | reverse complement strand
ATTATAAAGAATCAGAACCAGAAGAAGCATTGTATTTGCAAGAAGATACGGTAGAATATAAGTATGATTATGAAGAAGAAAAAGAAACAAGTAAAAGTTATACCAAAAAACATGATAAATTATTTAGAGATTCATTAGACGACAAAACAGAAGTAATAAAATTTATAAAATATTTTCTAGAACCTAAAACAAAATTAAAAGAAGCAAGCATAGAAAAGTACAATAGAAATTTTATAACAATAGAGTATAAAGAAAGGCAATCAGATATAATTTATAAGGTAAAGAACAAAAATATATTTATATTAATAGAGCATCAGTCAAAAATAGATAATGCAATGCCATTTAGATTTGTAGAATACATAACAGAAACAATGAAAAGTGCAATAGACAGAAATAAAATAAGAAACAAAAATTATAAGCTACCTAAGATAGTACCAATATTACTATATACAGGAGAGAAACCATGGGATGTAAGTGAAGAATTAGTAGAAGAAGAATATAAGGCATTTGAAGAATTTGGGTTGCAATTAAAATATAACATAATAGACATAAATGATTATACAGAAAAAGAGCTATTAGAAAAAGATAGTATAGTAGCATTAGCAATGGCGATAGAAAAATGCGAAGATGATGATACAGTAGAAGAAATATTAGAAAGACTAGTAGAAATATCAATAACAGAAAATAGAAAAGAGCTAGCAAAAAGAATAATAACCAATATATTAAAAACGACATTAGACAGAATAAATCCAAACATAACAGAAAAGGTATTACGAAAATTAAAAGAAAGTGAGGTGAAAGAGAATATGAGACCATTAGATGTGAGGATACAAGAAGGAAATGAGAGAAAAAGGAAGCAAATATTGAAAGAAGGCAGAAAAGAGGGCAGAAAAGAAGGTATATTAAGTATTGCAACAAATATGATTAAAGCTAAATTTGATTCAGACATAATATTAAAAATGACAGGACTAAAACAAGACGAGTTAGAAAAATTGGCAAAAGAAATAAACTAAAATTGTATACTCGAGCCTCACAGTAGGAATGTAACCTATTGTGAGGCTCTTTTTTATACAATAGGAAAGTGATACTTTCCTATTGTATAAAAGTCGCTACGCTCCAACGTTGCACACAAATTTTATTTCATAAAATTTGGCGCTTGAACAAATTTACGGAAAGCCAACGAAAAAATTTCAAATGCCGTTAATAAAATGGCTTTCCGATTTGTTCTTTAAGTCATTAACACAATATAAATTGCTACTTAATAAGTATCTAGTATAACAACACCTTTTAGAAAAAATTGATACATTGGTAATAAAAATTTTGCTAAAATATTGCAATTAGCCATATACAACAAGACAAATCTCGCTTCGCGAGAACTTTTCTCTACTTTTCTAATTTAACTATATATATTTAAGTTCTCGAAGAAGCGTAAAGATTTGTCGACGCGAAAAATTGCATAGCAATTTTTCTGTGCAATGTTGTTTTTTGTTGAATAGGGAAAATTGATTTTTCCTATTCAACAAAAAACTAATAAGTGTTGACTGTAAAAATAATTATGTATAAAATATATAAAAAAGAGATAGGAGTGGGATGCAAATGAAAATTAAAAAATTAATTGCAATATTAATTGTATTATTATTTTTATCAAACACAATTATGCCAACAACTTTGGCAGTACAATCAGAAATAACCAAACAAAATCCTGTAAACGAAGAAAGCAAAACTATACCAGACGACAAGCAGGTAACAACAACTGTATCAGAGCCAGCAACTGACGAAGAAGTGCAGTTTGCAAGTGAAAACTTAAAAAATTACATTTTAAATAATTATGACTATAACAGTGATAGCACAATAACAAGAACAGAAATGGAACAAATACAAGAATTGACACTAGAATGTTTTGAAGAGGGAGAGTCAATAAATCTACAAGGGTTAGAATATGCAAAAAATCTTAAAAAACTTAAAATATCTGAAGAAATAAAAGAAATACAAAGTGAAAGTAACAAACTAGTCTTTCAAAACATAACAAAATTAGAAGAATTAGATATCAAGCTACCAGGAGGATTAAATAGCTCATGGACAAACTATGACTATACAACAGTTGCAGATGTGCTTAATAATTTAACAAATCTAAAAATATTAAAAATACGCAATGCAGACTTAAGCAAAATAGATTTTAATATTTTTAAAAATTTAGAGGAATTAACTTTAGATTGCTCAAGAATTAATAACATTGAACAATTAGAACCATTAACAAACCTAAAATATTTTGACTATAATAATGTTTCTTATCATTTTAATTCATCAGAACTAGATAAATTGGGTAGTCAATTTCCAAATCTAGAATATTTAAAACTATCTGGAGAAAATATTACAGATATACAGTTTGTTAGTAAATTAACAAAGCTAAAAACTTTGGATTTAATTTTAAATAATATAGAAGATATTTCACCAATAGAAAATTTAAAAGAGCTAGAAAAATTATATTTATCATTAAATGATATAATTAACATAGAACCTATAACTAAATTAGAAAACTTAAAAGAATTAGAAATATTTGGTAATGAAATAATAGATATAAGTCCCCTAGAAAATATGATAAAATCTGGTGTAAAAGTAGATATTAAAAGTCAAAATGGAAATATGGCAACAGAAACATTACAATTTGGTGCTACTAAAGAAATAGAAACTCCACAAATAATAAGTAGTGCATTTGACCCAAATAGTATTTTTTATAACCAAAATTACACATTAGAAATAGAGGTTGACGACAAAAGCATAGTTGAAGCAACAACAGACACAAATAAAACAAAACTTATATTAAACGCTAAAAATAAAATGGGTGAAACAAGGGTAATACTAAAATTAAACTCAACTTCAAGTGATGCATATTGTGCTTCAAGTGAAATACAATTAGATGTGAGCGTGGAAGAACCTGGAGATAATAAAGAAGAAATAAACATAAGTAATAATGAGTTGAAAAACTATCTTTTAAAAAATTACGATTATGATAGTGATGGAAAAATCACAGAATTTGATATGTTACAAATAGATAGTATGACAGCAGAATTGGGACCAAATATTCAAAGTAATGAAGATATACAAGTATTAGGGGTCGCTAAGAACCTAAAAAACATCGATTTAAAAGTTAATGATGGCGCTGGTAATCCTAACGAATTTGACTGGTCTCCACTTGCAAATTTAGAATATATAGAAAATCTAACTATTGACGGAGATACAGAAAGACCAGACTTTATAAAAGAATTTAAAAACATAAAAAACTTAAGCTTAGAAGGAAACAATATAAGCGATATATCTCCACTTGCAGAATTAACAGAATTACAGGTACTATATTTAGGATTTAATCAAATAAAAGACATATCTCCACTTGCAGGATTATCAAAATTAGAACTATTATATTTAGATGGCAACAAAATAGAAGATGTATCTCCTCTTGAAAAAATAACAAATTTAAAAAGATTATATATTACTATGAATCAAATAGAAGATATTTCTCCACTAACAAATTTAAAAGCATTAGAACGACTAAATGTATCTAAAAATAAAATACAAGATTTTAGTTGTTGGCAAGACTTTAATGAAACCATACAAAAAGAAATAGTAGTAAATAATCAAATAATTGAAATAAATGTAGAAGGAGACAAAATAGTTGGAGAACAATTTGTTGTTGATTTACCACCATTGTGTAACCAATTTGATGCGCAAGGGAAAATAGAAGCAGTTCAAGACGAACATTCAAAAATAACAATAAACGGAATGCAAGCTACGATAGAACCACTGAAAATAAATGACACAGGAGCACAAACAACAGCAATAAAAATAAATGGCGGAAAGCTAAACGAAACAATAATAACATACAAATACAAAGCTGTATTAAATGATAAAGAAATTAATATACCAGATTCAAATTTAAAGAATGCATTATTAAAAGGTTATGATATAAACGAAGATGGTAAAATTACAGAAAGTGATTTAAACAATTTAGAAACTCTATATTTACAAAATTGTAATATACAAGAATTAACAGGACTTGAAAATGCGAAAAACTTAAAAATAATAATATTAGATAATAATAAAATATCAGATTTAACCCCTATTAAAGAAATTCTTTCTAAAGATATTCAAATGGTATCATTAACTAATAATTACATAGAAGATTTAAGTGATTTAGAAGGAATAAAATTTGGAAATATAGATTTATCAAACAATTATATTGATTTTTCAGAAAATAGTACAAATTTAAAAATAGTACAAGATACAGTAAAAAAACAAGCACAAAAAGAATATAGAGAAAACCCAGAATTAGCAGAATGGTCAACAGAAGAAGAATATATGGAAAGAGAAATAGAAAGAGTAATTGGATATTATATGATTCAAAATTATGGAACACCACAAGAAAGAGAAGAACCATTAGAGTTTGAAGAGCCTTTAAAAAATAAACTAATAGAAGTAGGTGCAGATGTAAATAATGATGGCATAATAACAAAAGGAGAACTAAGTGACTTTAAGCTAGACTCATATTTTTCAATATTAGATTTATCAGGGCTACAAATTACAAATATTGAAAATTTAAAATATTTAAACAATATTGCATATATAGATTTATCATATAACAACATAGAAGACATTTCTCCATTACAAGAATGTAAAAGATTAAGAAGTATCAATTTAAATAACAATAAAATTAAAGATATAAGTCCAGTACAAGGATTTTATAACACATATGAATTATATTTAGCACACAACCAAATAGAAGATATATCTTCGCTTGGTGACATAAGATATGCAAATGCTGTATATGGATATGATGGATATTTTGCAGGAGGCAAAGAACCATACAGACTGTTAGATATAGATTTATCAAATAATAAAATTCATGACATTTCAGTAATAAATAAATTAGTAACACTTAAAAATATGAACTTGTCAGGAAATAACATAAATGATATTTCTATGTTATCAAGTTATGATTTTGAAGAAATAGTAAAACAATGCGGAATCCCTTGGGAGGGATTTGAAAGCGAGCCAGTTACCATTAATTTGAGTAGTAACTATATAGATATTCAAAATAATCAAACAATAAAAGCAAAAGAACATTTCGAAGAAAATAAGTCAACATTAACACTAGATGACCAAAAACAAGAAGAAGTGCCAGAGCCAGAAAAAGTACCAGGAGTAACATATTCAGGACATATACAAGACTATGGTTGGGAAGAAGAATGGAGACAAGACGGAGCAACAAGTGGACTAGTTGGACAAGGTAAAAAAGTAGAAGCATTTTATATAAAACTAACAAATGTAGATGGTAATGCACACATACAATATAGAACACATGTACAAGACCTAGGTTGGGAAAAACAGTGGTCACAAGACGGAGCAAAAACCGGAACAACAGGGCAAAACAAAAAGATAGAAGCAATACAAATAAAACTAGAAAACATGCCAGGATATAGTGTAGAATATAGGTCATACATAAACGGAAAAGGCTGGCAAGACTGGGTATCAGACGGAGTTATTTCAG
>CALXAW010000085.1 GCA_944386375.1 uncultured Clostridia bacterium | reverse complement strand
TACTATTAGAAAAAGCAACTAAACAAATTGTAAACATAAGAAAAACAAAAGGAAAAATATAATTTTTAATTTTTATAATTAGCACAAGCTCCACCTCTAAAATAAATGTATGAATAAAAAATAAAAAAATGCACATAACAAAAGTAAAAGAAAAGTGGAGGTATTTGTATGTCAGACAAAAAAGACAAAAAAGAAAAGAAAGAAAAAATAATGGATATATCTTCAGTAGAAGTAGGGGAAGATGCAACAAAATATGGTGAATTTATATCAAGCTATTTTGCATGGGTACCATTGCCAGAACAAAAAGAAAAAGCAGAAAAACTAGAAAATGTAACTAAAAAAGAGAAGAAGAATAAAAGATAGAAAAATAAAAAGGTCAATTGAAAAGTTAAATGCAATTTTGAAAAAGTAAATGAAATTTACCTATAAAGAAAAATAAAAATAAAAAAATTTACAATTTTACTTGACAAGTGTAAAAAAAAGTTTTATACTATATTCATAGGTCAAAGAAAGTCAAAGTTAGAAAAGGAGAAAGAAAAATGAGACTATCAGATATAATAGAAGAATTTATAAAAGACATGTTTGATGACCAAAGTGACTATATAGAAATACAAAGAAACGACTTAGCAGAAAAATTTAATTGTGTACCATCACAAATAAATTATGTTATATCAACAAGATTTAAGCCATCACAAGGTTATTATGTAGAAAGCAAAAGAGGTGGTGGAGGTCATATAAAAATAAAAAAAGTAGACACAAGCAAAACAAACTATCTAATGTATATAATTACAAATATAGAAGAAACTTTAAGTAGTAAAGAAGTAGACATATTAATAAGCAATTTACTATCATATGGTATGATAACAGAAAAAGAAGCTAAACTATTAAAAGTAGCAACAAGTGATAATATTTTAATAATTCCAATAGAGTATAAAGACAAACTGCGAGCAAATATATTTAAAAATATGTTATTAAATTTATAAAAATAAGGGAGGTAATTAATATGTTATGTGAAAACTGTGGAAAAAACCAAGCAAATGTAAGTTATACACAAATAATTAATGGACATAAAAAAGAAATGCATCTATGTGAAGAATGTAGTCAAAAACTAGGAATAGGAAATATGGACTTTTCAATGCCAATAGACTTTTCGAGCTTTTTTGGAGACTTTTTAGAAGAGTTTGAAAAAGACACACTTATGCCAGAACTAAACCCAATAAAACAATTACAATGTAATAATTGTGGTTTAACATTTGAAGACTTTATAAATACAGGAAAATTTGGATGTAGCAATTGTTATGATGCATTTGAAAGTAAAATAGACCCAATACTAAAAAATATACAAGGAAGTAATAGACATATAGGAAGGCTAGGAGCAATAAAAAAAGGAAAAGAACTAACAAAAGAAGCAGAAGAAGAAAAGAAAGATTCACAAGAAAAAAGTGAATTAGACATATTAAAACAAGACTTAAAACAAGCAATAAAAGAAGAAAGATATGAAGATGCGGCACAAATAAGAGATAAAATAAAAAAAATAGAAAACTAAAAGGAGGTTTATATGAACTGGTATATACAAAGTGGAAAAGAATCTGATGTAGTAATAAGTACAAGAATAAGACTTGCACGAAATATGCAAGAATTTAAATTTAATATAAAAAACGAAAAAGAAGCAAAAATATTAGAAAATAAAATAAAAGAAGAAGCACCAACAATTGGATACGGACTTAAATTTTTTAGTCTAAAAGACATGGACGACATAACAAAAATGAGTCTAGTAGAAAAGCATTTAATAAGTCCAGAATTTGCACTAAATAAAGCAAATATAGGAGCAATACTAATAAACGAAGAAGAAAATATATGTATAATGATAAACGAAGAAGACCATTTTAGACTTCAAGTATTTAATTGTGGTTTAGATTTAGACGGAACATTTAACTTAGCAAAAGAAGTAGACACAAAACTAGACCAAACATTTAATATAGCAAAAAGCAAAAAATATGGATACTTAACAAGTTGTCCAACAAATGTAGGAACAGCATTAAGAGCATCTGTAATGTTACACTTACCAGGACTTAGTAAAACAGGAAACATACGAAAAATATTAGAAACAATAAATAGTTTTGGAATGGAAATAAGAGGAGTATATGGCGAAAACAGTGAAATATCTGGAGATATGTACCAAATATCAAATAAAAAAACACTAGGATTAACAGAAGAAGACATAATAAAAAATTTAAAAGCGATTACAGAAAAAGTGGTACAGCAAGAGCGAGTAGCAAGAAAATACCTAACACGAAACAAAATGGAATTAGAAGATAATGTATACAGAAGTTTTGGAATATTAAGCAATTGTAGAAAAATCAGTTCAGAAGAAACAAGAAAAATATTATCAAATATAAAGTTAGGAACAGACTTAGGAATAATAAAAGAACTAACAGACTTAAAAGTAAAAAAACTATATTTATACACAAAACCAGCAAACTTACAAAAGCTACTAGGAGCACAATATGACTCATTCGACAGAGACATTAAAAGAGCAGAAGTAGCAAGAAAAATTATAAATGACAATTAGGAAAAACTCGAAAAATAAACAAGTAGAAAAGAGTTGGAAAAGAATTAAATTTTGGCAAGGCAAATGAGCAAGGAGTAAATAAAGAAAAAAGTAATTGTTAAAAAATTAATTGTTAAAGCAGAATTAAATTTTAATAAAAAAGTAGCTGTTGCCAAAGAATTGTGCTTTTGGCTAGGCAAATGAGCAAGGAGTAAAATAAAGAAAAAAGTAATTGTTAAAGCAGAATTAAATTTTGGCAAGGAAAAGTTTATTTTAAAGGCAAGGGCGCGTATTTTGTATACGTAACCGCGTTTAAAATGAACTTTGACACAGCCAAAATTGTAATTATGCTTTAACCAGATAAGGAGGGAAATAATATATGGAATACAAATTCACCAACTGCGCCCAACAAGCGATAGAAATAGCAAACCAAATAGCAATAGAACTAGGACATAGTTATATAGGAACAGAACACATATTATATGGTTTAGTAAAAGAAGGAACAGGGGTAGCAGCAAAAGTATTAGAAAATCAAGGGATAACAGAAAATAGCATAATAGAAAAAATACAAGAACTAATAGGAACAGAAGAACCAAAAGGCGAAACATTAGGTTTCACACCACGAACAAAAAGAGTAGTAGAAAATGCATTTATAGAAGCAAGAAAGCTAGGATTAAACTATATAGGAACAGAGCATTTATTAATAGGAATAATGAGAGAAGGAGACAGTATAGCAGTAAGAATTTTACTAGACTTAAATGTAAGTATACCTAAGCTATATAATGAAATAGTAAAAATAATCAACGAAGATGCAGACAGTATGAACAGAGAAAGTCAAGACAGTAAATCAGGAAAAAGAAAAGGAAGTTACAACTCTACACCAACATTAAATCAATTTGGAGAAGACCTAACTAAAAAAGCAGAAGAAGGGAAACTAGATCCAATAGTAGGAAGAGACACAGAAATACAAAGAGTAATACAAATACTATCAAGAAGAACCAAAAACAATCCATGTTTAATAGGTGAACCAGGTGTAGGTAAAACAGCAATAGTAGAAGGATTAGCACAAAAAATAGTAGCAGGTGATGTACCAGAAATACTAAAAAACAAAAGAGTTGTAACATTAGACATATCAGGAATGGTAGCAGGAGCAAAATACAGAGGAGACTTTGAAGAAAGAATAAAAAAAGCATTAAGTGAAGTAAAAAAAGCAGGAGATGTAATATTATTTATAGACGAAATTCACACAATAGTTGGAGCAGGTTCAGCAGAAGGAGCAATAGATGCAGCAAATATACTAAAACCATCACTAGCAAGAGGAGAAATGCAATTAGTAGGTGCAACCACATTAAACGAATATAGAAAATATATAGAAAAAGACTCAGCACTAGAAAGAAGATTTAGCCCAGTTACAGTAGAAGAACCAACAGAACAAGACACAATAAAAATACTAAAAGGAATACGAGACAAATACGAAGCACATCACAATGTAAAAATTACAGATGAAGCAATAGAAGCAGCTGTAAAAATGTCTATAAGATATATAAATGATAGATTTTTACCAGATAAAGCAATAGACTTAGTAGACGAGGCAGCATCAAGAGCAAGACTTAAAACATACACAGAGCCAGATGCTTTAAAAAAATTACAAGAACAAGTAGAAGAATTACAAAAAGACAAAGAAGAAGCAGTAAGAAGTCAAAAATTTGAAAAAGCAGCAAAAATAAGAGACAAAGAAAAAGAAATAAAAGAAAAATTAGAAAAAGAACAACAAAAATGGAAAAACAAAAATACAAAATCTGTGACAAACATTACAGAAGAAAATATAGCAGAAGTAATATCAAGTTGGACAGGAATACCAGCTAAAAAAATAACAGAAGACGAAAATGAAAGGCTAAAACATTTAGAAGAAGAATTGCATAAAAGGGTAATAGGTCAAAACGAAGCGGTAGAAGCGGTAGCAAAAGCAATAAGAAGAGGAAGAGTAGGCTTAAAAGACCCAAAAAGACCAATAGGATCATTCTTATTTTTAGGACCTACAGGAGTAGGAAAAACAGAACTTTCAAAAGCACTAGCAGAAGCATTATTTGGAGACGAAGACTCAATGATAAGAATAGACATGTCAGAATATATGGAACCACACTCAGTATCAAAACTAATAGGATCACCTCCGGGATATGTAGGATTTGACGAAGGTGGACAATTAACAGAAAAAATAAGAAGAAAACCATATACAGTAATACTATTTGACGAAATAGAAAAAGCACATCCAGATGTTATGAATATGTTATTACAAATACTAGACGATGGAAGACTTACAGATGCGCAAGGAAGAACAGTAAACTTTAAAAATACAGTAATAATTATGACATCAAATATAGGAGCAAGAACTATTACAGACAAAAAAGCTCTAGGCTTTGCTAATACAGAAAAAAACAAAGACGAAAACAAAGAATATGAAGAAATAAAAAAAGAAGTAATGGACGAAGTAAAAAGAGAATTAAGACCAGAATTTATAAACCGTATAGACGAAATAATAGTATTCCACAAATTAAATGATAATGAAATAAACAGCATAATAGACATAATGCTAAAAGAAGTAGAAAATAGACTAAAAGAGCAAAAAATAAAAATAGAAATAGACGGCAGTGTAAAAGACTTAATTGCAAGCAAAGGAATAGACAAATCATATGGTGCACGTCCATTAAGAAGAACAATACAAACACTATTAGAAGACAAATTAGCAGAAGAAATACTAGATGGCAACATAAAGAAAAACAAAGTAGCAAAAATAACAGCAAAAGACGGAAAAATAATTGTAAATAGCTAAAATTAGTGTGGGGAGAGATTGCTAAAATCTCTCTCCACACTAATTTTACACTGGTTCTACATGAACTATGGTTTTGTATATATTTTCTATTTTTGTAACATCATCTTCAAGTTTATCTGCTAAGGCGTGGCTATCAAAAGTAGTTAAATTTCCATCAACCGCTATTTTCATAAAAATAACATATTTATATCCAACAGGAACAGAAATAACTTCTAAAACTTCTTTTACTCC
>CALXAW010000084.1 GCA_944386375.1 uncultured Clostridia bacterium | reverse complement strand
TTTTCGCACGAGAACAACTTTAGTGGCATTATAGGCTTCTAAAATGCTAACATTTAGCTTTGCCACTGTTGTTCTCTATTCAATATTTAAGAGTGGGATTTGTTCCCACTCTTCTACTTGTTTAGCTATTTATATTATACCCAATTTTTCTTTAAATTGCAAGCTTTTTTCCATTTTTTTAAAAATTTATACTAGAATTTACTTTTTGATTCAACCTTTTTTAAAAAATTGTGTGCATCGTTGGAGAGCAGCGATTTTTATACTAATTAAAAAGTACCAGTTTCTAATTAGTATAAAAGTGATTTTTATGTAAAAACTAATTTTAAAGGTGATACAATTTGAATCAAATTTTATATAATAAGGATGATTATAAAAGTAATATTAATTATAATTTAAATTCTGAAATTGTAGATAAAGAGCATAATAAAAGCTTTTTTAAGTTTCAATTTATAGCTTCTAGCTTGTTAGTTGTTTTTGTAATTACTGGATATTTTTTATATTCGTATAATCGAAATAAAAAAGAAAATATTTCAAAAATGCTAATAGATAATTATAGTATATCTAGACTTTATAATAATGAACAACCTATAACAACTTATGAAGAAAGTGGTACTATGTTTTCTGTTATAGGTATAATCGAAATTCCTAAAATAAATATATCTTATCCTATACTTTCAGAGTCTAATGATGAGCTATTAAAAATTGCTCCTTGTAGAATCTCTGGCCCTATGCCAAACGAAGATGGTAATTTATGTATTGCTGGCCATAATTATGATAATTATAAGTTTTTTAGCAAAATTTCTTCTTTAGAAAATGGTGACGAAATAATTATTTATGATTTGTATAATAATAAATTATCATATTATGTTTTTAATAATTATGAGGTTTTAGAAAATAATTTATCTCCATTAGAAACATCTGATAATAACTCAAAACAAATAACTTTAATTACTTGTAATAATTTAAACTCAAATAGAATTATAATAGAAGCAAAACCATAACAATGGGGACGGAATCTCCGTCCCCCTGACAATTATTAAATATTGTTATAATCTCTTATTTTCTTAAATGCATATATTGCTGATACTACTAATGCAAATATAATACATACTATTGATCCTGTTTCTGCAAGACCTGTTGATGGTAAGTTTGTATTATTGTATGAACTTCCATTTCTATTTGTGCTTGTATTTGCTAAAGTATTTCTGTTTGTATTTGTGTTTGCACTGCTATTTGTGTTACTAGCACTGTTTGTATTTGTATTAGTGCTTCCAGTATTAGAATTTGTATTTGTGTCTCCACTTGCTGTATGTGTATCTGTTGTTGATTCATTTGTGATATCTATAAAGTTTGTTGCAGCAAATGTTTGAACAGATGTTAGTGTAAGTGCTATACTTACTACGACTACTAAAAATACCTTTAATAATTTTGATTTTTCCATTTCTTTCTCTCCTTACTCTTCAATATATACTTATATTAGTATTTGACATACAACTATTATTATACTATTTATGTCAAAAAAAATCAAGTATTAATAAATATATATTAATTCTTTCGTATTTCTAATTTATATTTTACACTTCATAAATATTTTAGTCAATACTTTTTTTAAATTTTTTTAAATTTTCTCTATAAAATGCTAAAAAGTACCATTTATAGGCAATTTACGCCATTTTTTATACATTGAATTTAAATAAAACAATGTCTCCATCTTGCATTATATAATCTTTTCCTTCTGAACGAACTAATCCCTTTTCTTTAGCAGCAACCATTGAACCTTCTTTTATTAAATCATCATATGATACAATTTCTGCTTTTATAAAACCTCTTTGTATGTCTGAATGTATTTTTCCTGCCGCTACAGGTGCAGTTGTTCCTTTTTTTATTGTCCACGCTCTAACTTCTGGCTTGCCAGCAGTTAAAAATGACATTAATCCTAACAAGTCATAGCTTTTTTTAATTAATGTATCTAAACCAGATTCTTTTAGTCCAAAAACTTCTAGCATCTCTTTTTTAGATTCTTCGTCTAAACCAGATAGTTCTTCTTCTATTTTTACACATAAACTAATAACTTCTGCTTTTTCGCTTTTAGCATATTGTTTAATTTTTTTAACAGTTTCGTCATTTTCTAAATTTGAAAGTTGCTCTTCTGATACATTTGCTATATATATAATTGGCTTTGATGTAAGTAAAAACATATCTTTTACCATTACCTTTTCTTCTTCGTTAAATTCTAATGCTCTAGCAGGTATGTTATTTTCTAAATTTGTTTTTATTTTTTCTAATAAATTTAATTCTACTTGATATTTTTTGTCTGATTTTAACATTTTTTTAGCTTTTTCTATTCTTTTATCTATTGTTTCTATATCTGCAAAAATAAGCTCTAAGTTTATTGTTTCTGCGTCTCTTACTGGGTCTATACTTCCATCTACATGGACTATATTTTCGTCTTCAAAGCATCTTACTACTTGGCAAATTGCATCAACTTCTCGTATATGTGATAAAAATTTATTTCCTAAACCTTCTCCTTTACTTGCTCCTTTTACCAAACCTGCTATGTCTACAAATTCTACTATTGCATGTGTTACTTTTTCTGGCTCGTACATTTTAGCTAGTGTTTCTATTCTTTCGTCTGGAACTGCAACCACACCAATATTTGGCTCTATGGTACAAAACGGATAATTCGCACATTCTGCTCCAGCTTTTGTTATGCTATTAAATAATGTACTTTTTCCTACATTTGGAAGTCCTACTATTCCTATTTTCATTTTATCCTCCTTGTTATTTTTTCAAGTCTTTGACCGTGTTTCACAAATGTTACACGGTCAAATAGATTATAGTTTTTATATTATTTGTAAATTCATTTTAGAAATAATTTTTTACTTAAATTGTTCTACTTCTTGCTTTATTTTAGCTATAAATTCTTCTTCTTTTACAGCACCTATGTCTCCATCTTTTCTTGAACGTACTCCTACTGTTTTTGCGAAGGCTTCTTTGTCACCTAGAACAAGCATATATGGAATTTTTTGAAGTTGAGCTTCACGAATTTTATATCCTATTTTTTCTCCTCTTTCATCTATTTCTACGCGTATACCTTCTTTTTCTAGTTTTTCTTTTACTGTTCTTGCATAATCAATATGTGCATCTGCTATTGGTAGTATTTTTACTTGAACTGGTGCAAGCCATGTTGGGAATGCACCAGCAAAGTGCTCTGTTATAATACCTATAAATCTTTCTATACTTCCAAAAATAACTCTATGAAGCATTACTGGTCTATGTTTTTCTCCATCCTCACCAATATATGTTAAGTCAAACCTTTCTGGCATTTGGAAATCTAGTTGTACTGTACCACATTGCCAATCTCTACCTAAACAGTCTTTAATGTGGAAGTCTATTTTAGGGCCATAAAAAGCTCCGTCACCTTCGTTTAGCACATAGTCTTTACCTAAATCTTTAAGTACTTTTGCTAAAGCTCCTTCTGCTAATTCCCACATCTCGTCAGAACCCATAGAATCTTCTGGACGAGTTGATAATTCTATAGTAAATTCAAAACCAAATTTGCTATATACTTCGTCTACTAATGCTATTACACCTTTTATTTCTTCTTCTATTTGCTCAGGTAAACAGAAAATATGTGCATCATCTTGTGTAAAACATCTTACTCTAAATAGTCCATTTAGCTCGCCAGATTTTTCGTGTCTATGAACTAGTCCTAATTCTCCTGCTCTTATAGGTAATTCTCTATATGAATGCATTTTAGATTTATATACTATCATTCCACCAGGGCAATTCATAGGTTTTACACCATAATCTACATTATCAATTTTTGTTGTATACATATTGTCTTTGTAATGATCCCAATGTCCAGATCTATGCCATAGTTCTTCATTTAAAATCATTGGTGTTTTTATTTCTACATAACCATGTTCTTTATGTATTTTTCTCCAATAGTCTTCTAATACATTTCTTAGTACCATTCCTTTTGGTAAGAAAAATGGAAAACCTGGTCCTTCTGGTGCTATCATAAATAATTCTAATTCTTTTCCTAATTTTTTGTGGTCCCTTTTTTTGGCTTCTTCTAACATGTTTAAGTATTCTTCTAATGCACTTGCTTTTGGATAAGATATACCATAAATTCTTTGCAAACTTTCTCTGTTTTCGTCTCCTCTCCAATATGCAGAAGATGATGTTAGTATTTTAACTGCTTTAAGTTTTCCTGTGCTTATTAGATGTGGGCCTGCACACAAGTCTGTAAATTCTCCTTGTTTATAAAAAGAAATTTCTTCTCCTTCTGGTAAATCTTCTATTAATTCTATTTTGTATTTTTCGTCTTTTTCTTTCATTAATTTTATTGCTTCATCTTTTGGTAATGTGAATTTTTCTATTTTTAAATCTTCTTTTATTATTTTTTTCATTTCTTGTTCTATTTTTTCTTTGTCCTCGTCTGTAAATGGTTTTTCTACATCAAAGTCATAATAAAAACCATTATCAATTGCAGGTCCAATTGCAAGTTTGGTTTTTGGGAACAATCTTTTTACAGCTTGAGCCATTACATGTGATGTTGTGTGCCAATATGCTTTTTTGCCTTCTATACTACTTTCAAATGTTTCTATAGAAAGTGTGCAATCTTCTTTTAATTCATAACGCAAATCTTGTACTTCGCCATTTACTATGCCACATGTTGCCATTCTTGCTAGTCCTTCGCTAATTTTTTGGGCAACTTCATATATTGTTGTTTCCTTTTCTACCTCCATAACATGTCCATCTTTTAAAGTGATTTTTAACATAATACATTCCTCCTTATTTTTGTGTTATTGTCACTGTGGACGGAGATTTTGGTATTTTTTTCGAAAAGTTGTCAAAACCTCCGTCCTCACTGACAACTTTCAATGTAAAAGCACTCCTAAAAATACTTTTACAAATATCTTTAGGAGTGCCTTTAGCACGGTTCCATCCTATTTTTTACTTAATTTAAGATTATAACGCATCTTACCCGTCTAGCTTATTCACTAGAAACATGAGGAGTTAGTTTTTCAAATATGTTTACTTAAATTGGCTTTCAGCCACGACCAATTCTCTCTAAAAGCAACCTTTATTTTACTTTTTCTCCTACTTGTTTTTACCTTATAAACATTATTTTAATATTTTTTTACTAAAAAGTCAACAATTTCTTTACAATTTATAAATATTAATATATAATATATAAGTATTTTGAAAATCAAAGACGGATAGAGGTGACCCTAGCTATGTTTTGTGACATGAGTCACAAGACCCAGTCTTTGAATTGAAAAATACTTATATATTATATATTAAATAGTAATTTTAAATTAAAAATTAATTCATGCTTCTATAGCTCAGTAGGTAGAGCGCAGCCATGGTAAGGCTGAGGTCGTGGGTTCAATTCCCACTGGAAGCCCCAACCTTATTTTTCACATTTTTTCGAGGAATGTTAAATTTTAAAAAAAGTGGGAATTTTAACAGTTTCCAAAAAATGCTAAAATTCCCACTTTTTTATACTTTTTTCCAAAACCAGTCTAAGCTGTTGTCTATACTTTTTTTATTCATTGCTTTTGCTTCTATATCGTCTACCCATAAATAAGCAAAGAATGTAACTAAAACAAATATAAAGTCTATTGCTATACATCTAGTTAATATTGTTGCATAATTTTCAAGCCCTTCTCCTAATGTAAGTAGTTGCACTGTATGCATAAGTAAAAATGCCAAATGAGCTATTAGTGGTAACACTGTAATATAACTCTTTTTTATTTATTGAACTAAAAATATTAGTAAAACTGTTGCTATAAGTATTAAAA
>CALXAW010000083.1 GCA_944386375.1 uncultured Clostridia bacterium | reverse complement strand
ATGGCTATTTTTAGCGGTGCTATATTTATTTGATAAAAAACCAGAAAATAGAATTGCCACACAATATATAGGAAATAACAATTTGAAACAATTATTAGTACAGGAAGATTAATGATAAATTTGTATTTTGCTAATAATTGTGTTAAAATGGAATTATATAAGTTAATTTGAAAGGAGATTGTAATATAAGTGTTTAAATTCTTATATTATAAATTGAAAAATGGATGAATTTATTGTAATTAAAGTAATGAATGAAGCTACAATAAAATTACTAAAAGATAAAAATAAAAATTGTAGTATAAATTTAAAAATAAAAGATTTTTTACAAGACGAAGCCTTTTTCTTTAAAATAAGCAAAGATAATGCATATAAAATACTTTTTAATGTTGGAGTAAAAAAAGAGCAATTAGACAATGTTTATAACAAATTAATTTCACCAATGGTATATTATAGTTTGCTAAAAAGAAATATAATCAAACCTAATGATAAGCTTGTAATAAAATATAAATAATATAAAACTTTATGTTAGGAGAATTGATATGATTAGTGATGAATACATAAAACAATTTTATACAGAAGTATGTAAAACATTAGATGGAGAATATAAAATTATTTTAGAACCACCAAGAAATATTAAAGAAGAATGGATAGAATATGATCAAGTAAAATGGGAAATAGAAGATTCTATGAAAGATATTGTTGATAAATTATTAGAAGATAAATTAAGTAGTTTAGAAGATAAAATAATGATTTTATATAATTTTATATGTTTACATTATATATATGATGCTAATGTTTTGTACTTTTTTAAAAGAGATTTAACAGACCCCAATAATCCCCAATATATTGCAGTAGATTGGTATGGTAGAATAGTCGGAAAAGAATGGATTCAAAACAGAAAAAATCATAACAGAAGAATTTGCTATGAATTTTCTAGGTTTTATGCAAAAGCTATTAATATTTTAATAGGAAAAAATGAAGAGTTAGAGGCTTTTATGTTAGGAGATAAAGAAAATTTACATTATGTTGTTGCGCTAACAGGAAAAGACTATAGTGTAATTCTAGATTTAGATGATTTTAATTCTGTAAAAGATTTAACTAGATTAAAATTAGGGTTAACTATAAAAGGGATACATATTTTAAGGGATGAAAAAAATAAATTTCAAGATGTAGTAAATAAATTTAATAAAAATAGACCAACTGATTTGCAAGAAGTTGAAGAAGCAAAAAAAATATTAGATAAAGGCAATCTCATTGACTATTTTAATGCAGTTATATCTATAATAAAAAAATATAATATTGATCCTCAAGGCTTTTTTGAATATATGAGAAAATTAATAGAAAGTTTAAATATTAAAATAGAAAAGATTTGGAAAGAAGATAAAAAAGCTATAGAAAAAAGATATGAAAGATGTTTGTATTTTGAATATAATGGAAAAACATATTTATTAGATAGCATTGCTCAAACATTGTCTATTATAAATATAGAAGATTTAGATAAAAATATTTTTGTATTTAATCCAGAAGAAAATATATATTCATATTCTGGAAAATAATTATTTTGTAAAATGAATAGGAGAAATGTATATGAATATTACTAGACTTGATAAATTAAGTAAATTAGTAAGTAGCAATTTAAAAAGAAAACCCAAAATTTTAATTGATCCAAAAGACATTTTACGTATTACGGCAAATCAATCTGATAAAAACATTGACCTTAATATGGATATTGATGTTGATGAATGGGCTCTAACAGAAGATTTAGAAAAAGAAATTACTAATTTAAGTGAAAATAAAAATTTAAGTATAGAAGAAAAAATACTAAATATATATCAAAAATTATGTAAAGATTATACATATGATGACAATGTATTATCATACATAAAAAAATATGAAGATGATTCTTTTGGATTGCCAGATTTTTACGGTAGAAATACAAACGATAATTGGAAAAAGAATAGAGCAACACATAATAGAAGAAATTGCTATGAAATCTCTAGATTATTAGCTCAAGCTATAAAAGAGCTTGTAAAAAACGATGGTATTTCAAGTAGCTATGATGTTTGTATTCTTTGGGACGAAGCTTTAACGCATTATTTTGTTGGCCTAATTAGTAATGAATATGCTGTAACATTAGATTTAGATGATTTTAACCAAATAAAAGATTTAACAAGAATGAAAACTGGGTTAACACTTGAAGGTATTAAAATTTTAGAAGATCCAACAGAAAAATTTTCTAAAGCTCTTCAAAATGTAAACGACGGAAGAAGTCCATCAGCACAAGAGCATATTGAAAATATGAGAGCAAATGAAGAAATAAAGAAAAATAAAGAAAATGAATATATTGAATCAGATGATTATAAATTTATAAAATATGCAATAGAGACATTAATCAAAGATTATCAGCTTGATTCTCAAGGTTTATTTGAATATATGAAAGAAATAATTGATACAAAAATTGGACCTGCAACAAGAAAAAAAGTTTGGAAAAAAATTGAAGATGATAATAACAATAATACTAAAAGATATACAAGATGTTTAGTTGTTAATATTGAAGACACAAACTATGTAATTGATGTTGAAGGAAAAGATATAAATAATATTTTTTATAAGATTGATGATAATATAATGTCTGGAGCAAATCCAGTTTATATACCATATAAAAATTTAGTTCGTCCATGGGATGAAAAAAATGGAGTTTTAAATGATGAAGATAGATATGATGGAAGATAGGGGGATACATATGGAAAAAGAGTTACATGTTGGAATTGCAACTACATCAGAAGCAAAAATAGAAGGAATTAAATTAGCATTTGAAAGATTTTTTCCAGATTGTAAAATAATAGTTTATAGTAAAAAAACAGAATCAGGAGTTTCAAAACAACCTTTTGGTAAAGAAACTTATATTGGGGCTACGAATAGAATTATGAATTTAATGCATATATTAAAAGAAGAAAATATATCTGTTGATTATTATGTAAGTTGTGAAGCTGGTATAGATGATAGTATCTCTGGCTTATATTTTAGTGAACAAATTGCATGTATATATAATTCTAAGACTAAAAAAAGTTTCTTAGGTAAAAGTAGTTCTTGGTCTATTCCAAAAGAAGATATATCTGAAATAATAAATACAAATCTAGATAAATATTTGAAAACTAGAGGTTGCACTGGGTTACAAGACGTTGGGAATGGTAAATATATTACTAGAAGTATAGCAGTTGAAGAAGGTGTAATGGGAGCACTTGCTTCTGAAACCAATTATTTAAAAACAAAAAAATTACAAAAGCAAAAAGATATAAATCTTGGTGCTGATAATTGTAGATAAAGTTTTAAAAGCAGATTAAAAAGATAGGAGTAATTTTGAATGATAGACTTACATATGCATACACAGTATTCAGACGGTAGTGAAAATGTTACTACGGTTTTAAAAAAATGCCAAGAAAAAGGGTTAGATTATATTTCAATAACAGATCATAATACGGCAGAAGTTTATAAAGAATTAAAAAATATAAATGTAAAAGAATATTTCAAAAATAAAATTATACCAGGTATTGAATTAAATACAAAAATATTAAATATTCCGATAGAAATATTAGGATATGGAATAAATTATGATAAAATAGATCAATTAATAAAAAAAACATATATTTCTAAAATAGATAGAAATTTAATTGAAGTACAAAGATTATATGAAAAATGTATAGACTATAATATTAAGCTAGATAGAAATTGCCTAAAAAGATATGATGTGAATAACTTTGCTTCTGTATTTTTTCATAAAGAAATTACTAAACACGAAGAAAATAAAAAATTAATAGATGAAGAAGCTTGGGGAGACAGCAAAATTTTTTATAGAAAATATATGTCAGATCCACAAACACCGCTATATATTGAAATGGATGACTTAGTACCAGATTTTATTACTGCCTGCAATTTAGTAAAACAAGCTGGCGGATTAGTATTTTTACCACATATATTTGAATATAGACGAAACGCAGAAAAAATACTAGTACATATTTTAAGAAATTATAAAATAGATGGAGTAGAATGCTATTATACAACTTTTTCAGAAGAACAAATAAATAAAGTACTTAATATTTGCAAAGAAAGAAATTTATTTATATCTGGAGGTAGTGACTTTCATGGAAAATCTAAGCCAGATGTAGAAATAGGAATAGGTCATGGAAACCTTACAATACCAACAGACATTATAAAACCTTGGATAGGAAAAATAAATTTATATTAAATGTTTTTTATCCAATAGGAAAGTTATGCTGTCCTATTGGATAAAAGTCGCTTTGCTCCAACGTTGCACACAATTTTACTTACGTAAAATTGGCGCTTGAACAAATTTACGGAAAGCCAACGAAAAAGTTTAAATGCCGTTAATAAAATGGCTTTCCGATTTGTTCTAGAATTTTATAGAAATAAAAGACAAAAAATATATTTTATGATATTATAAAAAAAATTAGAAAAAATTTAATTTGTTTTTATATAATTTGTTCTAATAATTATAGAGCAATAATAATGTAGCATTTTATGACCATATATATTTATTATAACTTATATTAAATGTTATAATATTAAAGGGGATAAAAATATGAAAGAATTATATTTATCAAAATCAAAGTATTGTAAATGTGTACAGTGTCCAAAAATTTTATGGTTAAAAAAATACAAACCAGAATATGCAATTTCAACAGTTAAGGATTCAATATTAGAAAATGGTACAAAAGTTGGAGAACTAGCAAAAGGTTTATTTGGAAAATATCAGAATATTGAATTCGATGAAAATCTTAATGTTATGTTAGAAAAAACAAAAGAGTTATTAAAAAATAAACCTAATATTATTACAGAAGCATCATTTAATTATAAAAATAATTTTTGTAGTGTAGATATCTTAAAAAATGATATAGACGGAGTTGAAATATATGAGGTAAAGAGTTCTACTGAAATATCTAGTATTTATTTAGATGACGCATCTTATCAATATTATATATTAACTAATTTAGGGTTAAATGTTAAAAAAGTAAGCATTGTATATATTAACAATCAATATATAAGAAGTGAAGAACTTGAAATAGATAAACTATTTAATATAGAAGACATAACAGATATAGCGAAATCAAAACAAGAAGAAATAAAAAATAATATTGATATGATAAATAAGTATATGGAAGAGCATGACCAAAACAATGAACCAATTACAGATATTGGATTAAAATGTTCAGAGCCTTATGATTGCGAATTTTGGGAGTATTGTACTAGAGATTTGCCAAAACCCAATGTTTTTGATATAGCTGGAGGAATGAGAAAAAGCAAAAAATTTGAGAAATATTATGAGGGAAAGATCTCTTTTGAAAATTTACAATACGAGGATTTGAACCCAAAATATTTAGAACAAATTGATTTTGAATTACATAATCTAAAACCTAAAATAGATGTAGAAGCAATAAGAGATATAATAAATTCTCTTAAGTATCCTTTGTATTTTATAGACTATGAAACATATCAACTAGCAATACCTGAAATAAAAGGAACTAAACCATATCAACAACTTCCTTTTCAATATTCATTACATATAATACAAGAAAAAGGAGCTCCAATAGAACATAAAGAATTTTTAGCAGAAATTAATGATAAAGATTTTATTAGACATTTTGCAGAAAGTATGATTAAAGACATTCCACAAAATGGAAGTGTAATTATATATAACAAATCATTTGAACCAGCTAGAAATAACGAAATTGCAAGAATGTATCCTGATTTAAAAGAAGAGATGGATAGAATAAATAGTAATATGGTAGATTTTTTAGAACCATTTAAACAAAGAAAATATTATTGCAAAGAAATGCATGGATCTGCATCAATAAAAGCAGTTTTGCCAGCACTATATCCAGATGATCCAGAACTTAACTATCATAATTTACCAGTAGGAAATAATGGAGGAGAAGCTCAAGAAGCATTTTTAAGTTTAAAAGAAAAAACAAACGAAGAACAAGAGAAAATAAGGCATGGGCTTTTAGTTTATTGC
>CALXAW010000082.1 GCA_944386375.1 uncultured Clostridia bacterium | reverse complement strand
AATTCACTAAATTTAATGAAAATTGTAGAAGAAAATGTTGGTAAGAAAGGAGTAGAAAAATGGTAAAGAAAACAGATAGAAAGTTTGAAAGAACTAGACGTCATGCTCGTGTTAGAAGAAAAGTATCTGGTACTGCAGAAAGACCTAGATTATGTGTATATAAAAGTAATACAGCATTATATGCACAAATTATAGATGATGTAGCAGGAAATACTCTTGTTTCAGCTTCTACTTTAGAAAAAGATGTAAAAACAAAACGTTCTAATAAAGAAGCTGCAAAAGAAGTAGGAACTTTAATTGCTAAAAGAGCAACTGATAAAAAAATAAAATCAGTAGTTTTTGACCGTAGTGGATATATATATCATGGTATAGTAAAAGAATTAGCAGAAGCAGCAAGAGAAGGTGGACTAGAATTTTAGTTTTTACTATATTATAAATATTAAATATAATTAATAAACTTCAATTAAATAACCAAAAGGAGGGAGAAGTTAAACTAATGGAAGAAAATAATACAGTAGAATTAAAAGAAAAGGTAGTTGCTATTAACAGAGTAGCTAAAGTTGTTAAAGGTGGTAGGACTTTTAGATTTAGTGCTGTAGTAGTAGTAGGAGACGAAAATGGACACGTAGGTGTTGGAAATGGTAAAGCTGCTGAAGTTCCAGACGCAATAAAAAAAGCTATTCAAGAAGCTAAAAATAATTTGGTAGAAGTTCCAGTTGTAGGAACATCAATACCACACGAATTTGTTGGAAAATTTGGTAGTGCTAAAGTAATGCTTAAACCAGCAGCACAAGGTACTGGAGTTATAGCTGGTGGTAGTGTTAGACCAGTTTTAGAGCTTGCAGGTTATAAAGATATTCGTACTAAAATAATTGGAACAACAAACCCAAGAAATGTTGTTTATGCTACATTAGAAGGGTTAAAAGCAATGAAAACAATTGAAGAAGTAGCTAAAAAAAGAGGAAAAAAAGTAGAAGAAATTCTTTAATAAAAAACAAGGAGGTGTAGTCCGTAAATGAAAATAGATGAGTTAAAACCAGCCGTTAAAAGAAAAACAAGAACTAGAGTAGGTCGTGGTACTGGTTCTGGACTTGGAAAGACATCAGGTAGAGGACAAAAAGGACAAAAAGCAAGAAGCGGTGGCGGAGTAAGAAGAGGATTTGAAGGTGGTCAAACACCACTATATAGAAGATTACCAAAAAGAGGTTTCAAAAACATACATGCTAAAACATATACAGAAGTAACATTAAAAATGTTAAATCAATCTAAAGCAACAGATGTTACAGCTGAAACTCTTTTAGAAGAAGGCATAATCGGAAAAATAAATGATGGAATAGTAGTTTTAGCAACAGGTAAATTAGAGAAAAAATTAAATGTTAAAGCAAAAAGATTCACAGCTAAAGCCAAAGAACAAATAGAAGCTCTTGGCGGAAAGGCTGAGGTGATATAATTGTTTAAAACCATTAAAAATGCAATAAGTACACCAGATATAAGAAAAAGACTTTTATATTTACTATTATTAATAGTAATATTTAGATTTGGTTGTTTTATCTCTGTACCAGGTGTAGATTTAGTTGCACTAAGTCAACAAACATCAACTAACGGAATTGCAGAATTAATAGATTTAATCTCAGGAGGAGCGTTTTCTAGATTTTCTATATTCGCAATGTCTGTTACACCATACATAACAGCATCAATTGTTATACAATTGTTAGGAATGGTTATACCTTCATTAGAAAAGCTAACTAAAGAAGGTGGAGAAGCAGGAAGACAAAAAATAAATAAATATACAAAACTATTAACAATAGTACTTGCACTAGTAGAGGGAATTGGATTATATCTATCATATAGTGCTTCTGGAATATTTATAGATACAAGCTTCCAGACAGGATTTTTAGTTGTAACTGGTCTTGTTACAGGTACAGCTATACTAATGTGGTTAGGACAACAAATTACTAATAAAGGAATAGGTAATGGTATATCAATATTAATCTTTGTTGGTATTATTTCTGGATTACCAGCAGGAATAACAACACTATGGGGATTAATAGTAACAGATGCAGGATTTAGTACGACAGGATTTTTATTGACATTAGGTATAATTATAGGTGCTATAATATTAGTAGCTGCAGTTGTATTTGTACAACAAGCAGAAAGAAGAATACCAGTACAATATTCTAAAAGAGTAGTAGGAAGAAAGATGATGGGTGCACAAAATACTCATATTCCGCTAAAATTAGCTATGGCAGGTGTTATGCCAGTAATTTTTGCAAGTAGCTTTATGACATTTCCAGCTATGATAATACAAATATTTGTACACGACATAGCTTCACAGACAGGATTTTTAGCAATGTTATATAATTTCTCAATTGCGACATCTTCATCAAGTGTTGGAATGGGATATTCTATAGCAAATGCAATTGTATATATGTTATTAATAGTAGGTTTTACATTTTTCTATACTTATGCAGTATTCAATCCGGCAGAAGTATCAAGTACAATTAAGAAAAATGGTGGATTTATACCGGGAATTAGAGCAGGAAAACCAACAACAGAATATTTATCATCAGTTATGTCAAAAGTAACATTGTTTGGTGCGTTTTTCTTAGCATTAATTGCTGTAATACCTATGCTATTAAGATTTACAAGTTTAAATATTACATTTGGTGGTACATCAATATTAATCGTTGTTGGTGTTGCACTAGAAGTAATACAAAAACTAGAAGCTCAACTTGCAATGAGACATTATAAAGGATTTTTAGATTAATAAATTAATTAGATTTTATAGAATAGAAAGGTTATACTTTTCTATTCTATAAATCTGTATAAATTTAATAGTTTTTTTAAAGTTATAATAAGATTATAATTTTAAAAAGATTATTGAATATAATCTAATTTATATTAAGAGATAGGAGTGTTTAAAAATGATTATTATTATGTTAGGAGCACCAGGAACAGGAAAGGGGACAGTTGCAGGTATATTGTCTAAGGAGCTTAATATACCACAAGTATCTACAGGTGATATTTTTAGAAAAAATATGCAAGAAAAAACAGAATTAGGAATGAAAGTAGAAAGTTATATATCTAAAGGAGAGTTAGTTCCAGATGATATTACAGTAAAAATAGTGGAAAATAGATTAAAAGAAGATGATGCTAAAAATGGAGTAATATTAGATGGATTCCCAAGAACAGTTAAACAAGCAGAAGCAATAGAAAAAATACTAGAAAAAGAAGGTAAGAAAATAGATTTAGCTATAAATTTAACAACACCAGAAGAAGAAATAATAGAAAGAACATCAAATAGAAGAGTGTGTTCAAATCCAGAATGTAAAACAGTTTATAATTTAGTGCTTAATCCATCAAAAGTAGAAGGAATATGTGATAAATGTGGTTCTAAATTAATAGCAAGAAAAGATGACAATCCAGAAACAGTAAAAAACAGATTAAATTCATATTTCTTACAATCAAGTCCTTTAGTAGAATATTATGACGAAAAAGGTAATTTATATTCTGCCCTAGTAAGTAAAACAATTAACAAAATGGGTGTAGATGTAGCAAAAGAAATAGTTGAATATATAAGAGGAGAGAATATATAGTGATAACTATTAAATCTAAAAAAGAAATAGAAAATATGAAAGAAGCCTGTAAAATAGTTGCACTAGCTTATAAAGAAATAGAAAAAGTTATAAAACCAGGTATGACAACATTTGAATTAGATAAAATAATTGAAGATGTAATGAAAAAAAATGGTGCTATACCAGCAGAAAAAGGATATAACCCAGGAATAAAAGGAGTGCCTACATATCCAGCAGCAACATGTATTTCGATAAATGACGAGGTAATACATGGCATACCTTCAAAAACAAGATATATAAAAGAAGGCGATATCGTAAGTATAGATACAGTTGCTTTAAAAAATGGGTTTCATGGTGATGCTGCAAGGACATTTGCAGTAGGTAAAATATCTAAAGAAGCTCAAAGATTAATAAATGTAACTAAACAAGCTTTTTTCGAAGGAATAAAATATGCAAAACCAGGTAATAGAATTGGAGATATTTCTCATGCTATAGGAGAATATGTGCATTCTCAAGGGTATAGTGTTGTAAGAGAATTTCAAGGGCATGGAATAGGAAAACAAATGCATGAAGATCCAGGTATACCAAACTATGGAAAAGCAGGAAAAGGACCAAGGTTAGAACCAGGTATGACATTAGCTGTTGAACCAATGGTTATACAAGGAAAACATAATATTTTAGAATTAGAAGATGGATGGACAATTATAACAGAAGATGGAAGCTTAGCAGCACATTATGAAAATACAATTTTAATTACAGAAAAAGAGCCAGAAGTATTGACAATACTTTAAAAATATAATATAATAAATGAGTTATATTATGTAAAAACTCTTTAAGGAGGGTAAATATGTCAAAAGAAGATGTTATAGAAGTTGAAGGTGTAGTTGTAGAAACTTTACCTAATACTAATTTTAAAGTAGAACTTGAAAATGGACATCAAATTTTAGCTCACATTTCAGGTAAATTAAGAATGAACTATATTAAAATCTTACCTGGAGACAAGGTTAAAGTAGAGCTTTCTCAGTATGACCTTACTCGTGGGCGTATTACTTGGCGTGCTAAATAAACAAACGAAAAGCATAATCTACAAATTTTGATTCGTTTAAAATAATATAAAATAGTTATATAAGCATTAAATAGCTTTATATAAATTTTACTAAATATTAATAAAAAATTAACCCAAAAAAAGTAATAGAGAGGTGAGTTTAAAGTGAAAGTAAGACCATCAGTTAAAAAAATTTGCGACAAATGCAAAATAATCAAAAGAAAAGGTGTAACTAGGGTAATTTGCGAAAATCCTAAACACAAACAAAGACAAGGTTAATTAATATATTGCTAATAACACAAATTAGGTAGCGGCTGTGGAATCTATAAGATTTCTATATCAAATTTGTGTTTAAATACATGTTTAAAAACAGCTTAATGATTAGCTATGGCTAATGCATTTCACCATTAAGTATTTTTTAAACAAATTAATAAAATCAATTTTGGAGGTGCAAAAAATATGGCTCGTATAGCTGGAGTGGATTTGCCTAAGGAAAAAAGAGTAGAAGTAGGACTTACATACATTTATGGTATAGGTTTATCAAGTTCTAGAAAAATATTAGAAAAAACTGGAATAAATCCAGATACTAGAATTAAAGATTTAACAGATGATCAAGTAAATAGCATAAGAAAAGCTATTGATGAATCATATACTATAGAAGGAGACCTAAGAAGAGAGGTTGCTCTTAATATAAAAAGACTTACAGAAATAGGTTGCTACAGAGGGTTAAGACATAGAAGAGGGCTACCAGTAAGAGGACAAAGAACAAAAACTAATGCTCGTACAAGAAAAGGTCCAAGAAAATTAATTAGTAAATCAAAAAAATAAAGCATTATTGAAGTAAAATATAAACTCAAAATTTTAAATTTTGGATAGAGGAGGAAAGAAACAAAAATGGCTAAAAGTGTAACAAAAAAACCAGTAGCTAGAAGAAATAGAAAAAACATAGAAAAAGGTCAAGCTCATATTCATTCTAGCTTTAATAATACAATAGTTACAATTACTGATACTGTAGGAAATGCAATATCATGGGGAAGTGCCGGAGGACTTGGTTTTAAAGGTTCAAGAAAAAGCACACCATTTGCTGCAGGTCAAGTAGCAGAAACAGCTGCAAAAGCTGCTATGGAACATGGTTTAAAAACTGTAGAAGTATTTGTTAAAGGACCAGGTTCTGGTAGAGAAGCAGCAATAAGAGCTTTACAAACAGCAGGATTAGAAATAAGTGCAATAAAAGATGTAACACCAATTCCACACAATGGTTGCAGACCACCAAAAAGAAGAAGAGTATAAAAAATTTATTATATGTTTAATTTAAAAATTAGACCTTTAAAAATAAGAAAGGAGAAATAAAATGGCTAGATATACAGACGAACAATGTCGTATTTGCCGTAGAGAAGGACAAAAATTGTTCTTAAAAGGTTCAAGATGTTATTCTGA
>CALXAW010000081.1 GCA_944386375.1 uncultured Clostridia bacterium | reverse complement strand
CATATGTATAAAGAAAGAGGAATTGTAATGTATTTAATAGTAGGCTTAGGTAACCCAGAAGAAGATTATGCAGGTACAAGGCATAATATGGGGTTTGACACAATAAATAAAATAGCCAAAGAATATGATATACAAGTAACTAAAAAAAAGTTTGATGGCTTATGTGGTACAGGTACAATAAAAGACCAAAAAGTAATCTTGCTAAAACCACAAACATTTATGAATTTAAGTGGAAAAAGCATAAAACAATGTATGGATTTTTACAAAATAAAGCCAGATAATTTAATAATAATATATGACGACATAGACATAGAAAAAGGAATTGTAAAAGTACGTAAAAAAGGTGGACCTGGTACACACAATGGAATGAAGTCTGTTATAGAATGTATAAATTCTACAGAATTTGCACGAGTAAGAGTAGGAATTGGTATGCCAGAACATAAAAGTGACCTAATAAATTATGTAATAGGTTATGTACCAGAAGAAGAAAAACACATATTAGATAAAGCTTGCGAAATTGCAAAAAAAGCTGTTATAGAAATTTTAGAATATGGAATAGATATAGCAATGAATAAAATAAATTAAGGTGAGATGTATAAATGCTAGAATTAATAATAAATAAAAACAAAGAAAATAAAATAATAACATTAGTAGAAAACGGAAAATTACTAGAAGTATATGAAGAAAATAATCAAGACTCTAGAAACGAAGGCAATATTTATATAGGTGTAGTAAAAGACATAGTAAAAGGTATGCAATCAGCTTTTGTAGATATAGGAACAGAAAAAAATAGTTTAATACACCTAAAAGACATTTTGCCAAAAATAGACCAAAAAAAAGAGACTAAAGATTTTAGTAAAATAGACATAAAAGATGTAGTAAAACCAAATGACAAATTAATGGTACAAATAAAAAAAGACAGTAACGAAAAAAAGGGAGCACGAGTTTCTACACATATCAATTTGCCAAGTAAATATATAGTGCTAATGCCAAATACAGACATAATAACAATATCGCAAAAAATAGAAAGTCAAAAAGAACAAGACAGACTGTTTAAAATTGTAAAAGCAAACTTGCCACAAAATATGGGTGCAATAATACGAACATCAGCACAAGACAAAAGCGAAGAAGATATAATAAAAGATGTAAAACACTCTATAAATAAATGGAATACAATATTAAAAACCAAAAATAAATTAGAGCTACAGGCACCACAAAAAATATATGAAAGTCAAACTATAGAAGAAAAAATTATTGTAGATACTTTTAATAAAAACTTAAAAAAGATTATAGTAAATGATAAAAAAGAATATAAAAAAATGGTTGAACTACAAAAAGAAAATGACGATTATAATCAAATAGAAATTGCCTTAGAAGAAAAAGAAAACATATTGCAAATATATGACCTAGAAAAACAAATTGCAAAAACCAAAGAAAGAAAAGTATGGCTTAATTGTGGAGGCTTTATAACAATAGATAAAACAGAAGCATTAACAGCAATAGATGTAAACACAGGAAAATATACAGGAAGTAAAAGTTTAGAAGAAACAGTATATAAAGTAAACAAAGAAGCAACAACAGAAATTGCAAAACAGCTAAAACTAAGAGACATAGGTGGAATAATTATTATAGATTATATAGACATGAATAGCGAAGCAAATAAACAAAAAATAGAAGAATTATTAAAAGAAGAATTAAAAAAAGACAGAGCAAAAACACAAGTAGAAGGCTTTACAAAACTAGACTTAATGGAACTTACTAGAAAGCACATTTGTAGCCATAATGACTAATTGAAGGGAATGAAATTAATAATGAATGTAGGCTTTGTATCACTAGGCTGTAGTAAAAACCTAGTTGATACCGAAATAGTAATTGGAAAATTTAAGCAAAATAAATTTAACATAGTAAATAATCCACAAGAGGCAGATATAATTGTAATAAATACATGTGGCTTTATAGACCAGGCAAAAGAAGAGGCAATAAACACAATTTTAGAAATGGCAGAATATAAGAAAAAGCGCTGTAAATACTTAATTGTAATGGGTTGTTTAGTGCAAAGATATTATAATGACTTAATTGAACTATTGCCAGAAGTAGATTTATTTTTAAAACTAGACGAATATGATAAAATATGGGATATAATAACTAAATTTTTGCAAACAGGAAAAATCACATATAAAAAACAAGCAAATAAAAAAATAAGCCAAATAGAGCCAATGCCAATGTTTTGTAAGCAAGAATTTGAAAATAGAATAATAACAACAGGCAAAAACTTTGCATATTTAAAAATAGGCGAAGGTTGTAGCAATAAATGCACATATTGTGCAATTCCATATATAAGAGGACCATTTGTAAGCAGAAAAATAGAGGACATATTAGCAGAAGCGCAAGAGCTTGCCAATAAAGGCATAAAAGAAATAATAATAATAGCACAAGACACAACAAAATATGGAATAGATATATATGGTAAAAGTATGCTTAAAAAGTTGTTACATGAAATTAGCAAAATAGAGCAAATAAAATGGATTAGATTTTTATATTCATATCCAGAAGGAATAACAGAAAAATTAATACAAGAAGTTGCACAAAACGACAAAATTTGCAAATATTTTGACATACCAATACAACACATATCAAACCAAGTGTTAAAAAGAATGAACAGAAAAACAACAAAAGAAAATATAGAAAATTTAATAAACACAATAAAAGCAAAAATACCAAATGTAACATTACGTACAAGCTTAATAGTAGGCTTCCCTGGCGAGACTAAAGAGCAATTTGAAGAATTATACAATTTTGTAAAAAAAGCTGAGTTTGACAAATTAGGTGTTTTTATGTATTCAAAAGAAGAAGGAACACCAGCAGAAAAACTGCCAGACCACATACATCATAATACTAAAAAAGCAAGATACAATAAAATTATGAAGCTACAAAAAGAAATATCAAGCAAAAAAATGCAAGAAAAGATAGGGCAAGAGCTAGAAGTGTTAGTAGAAAACATCTCTTTTGACAATAAATATCTAATTGGTAGAACAAAAAAAGATGTTCCAGAAATAGATGGCATAGTATATATACAAAACGATAAACAAGAATACACAAAATATTTAAACACATTTGTAAATTGTAAAATAATAGATGCAACAGAATATGACTTAATTGCAAAATTAATGGAGGTTTAATGTGAAATATTTAGGAGTAATAACAAATAAAAACAAAAAACAATATGTATATGCAAAATGGGACGGAGAACAAGTAAAATACATAGTTGAAAATAGCGAAGTAGCTGTATATGACCCAGATGTAATGGAAGATCCAATTTTATTTATGAATAATACAAAAGCAAATGAACTATCAGCACAAGCAAAAGAAACAATACAAAAATTTGCCGAAAATATAAATATAAACGAAATAAAAGAAATTGAAGAAAAATATGGAGAAAGAAAAAGAAAAGAATTATCAAAAGTTTTAGGAATAGAAAAAAAGAAAATCAAAAGCATTACAGAAGCAGACTTAGACCAAAAAGTAGAAGAAAGTAAAAGACCAAAAGAGCAAACTAAAAACATAAAACAAGAAAAACAATTTCAAAACACTAAAAATGTAGATATAAAACAAGAAATAGAATTAAACACAATGGCAACAGATTTAAAAACATTAGGACAAATATTGCAAAGAGCAGGAAAAATGCCAAAAGTAGACGGCAAAAACTTTACAAAGCTTGGGATTGTAGAGTCAGAAGATGTAAAAAATGTAGATGGCAAAGTAAATACATCAGAATATTCATTTGTTGCAATTGCATCAGATGGAACAGTTGTGCCAGTAGACTTAGAGCAAGACTATCAAGAAGGAACAAATCCAACAGAAATAGGGTACCAAACAAGAACAGATGGAGCAATAGAACAAGATGATGTTAAATGTAGGTTTAGAACAGGCTTTGGAGACGAAACATTATCAATATCAGAGCCAGATGGACCAGGATATATAGAAATTGCATATTCACCTACAAAAACACTAGGTGGAAATGGAATAGAGGGCAATGTAAGTCACGACAGACAACTAGAAACTAGAAATACATATTGTTGGGAAACAAGGCAAGATATGTTAAACTCAGAGCTTTTAGGATATAGGCAAGTAGAAGAAACATACGAAGAAGCAATGCACGAAAGCAAAAGTGACAAAAAAGACTTAAAAAGAGGAGAAAAGGGTATAACATCTGCAGAATATGAAGATATAGATGGAGACCCAAATACTAAATCACATGACCACATAAACATACAAGAAATAGCAAAACAAATAGAAAATGAACATTCAGAAATTGCAGATACATTTACTACAAAAGAAATAGAAGATAGATTAAAAAGAGAACTAAAAGAAGGAAAAGATGTAAAACAAATAACAGAAGGATTAGAATTTGATGCAGAGATGTTAAAGCAAAGATAATAATATTTAAAATATAAGGAGGATTTAAAATGGAAAGATTAAGAGGATTTGAAGTTGCAAAAGGGTTTGAAAATGCAGGTATTAATTTACCAGAAAGGAAAACAAAATATTCTGCTGGGTATGATGTAGAAGCGGCAGAAGATACTATAATACCAAGCTTTAAAAAAGGTATGAAACCAACACTAATAAAAACAGGCATAAAAGCATATATGCAAGATGACGAAGTATTAATATTAGCAAATAGAAGCTCAAATCCAGGAAAAAAAGGATTGATACTTGCAAATAGTATTGGAGTTATAGATAAAGATTATTATGGCAACCAAGATAATGATGGACATATAATGTTTGCTTTTTATAACATAAAAGAAGAAGATGTAGAAATAAAAAAAGGAGACAGAATAGGACAAGCAATATTCCAAAAATACTTAGTTGCAGATAACGACTCTGCAGAAGGCGAAAGAATAAGTGGTTTTGGCTCAACAGGAAAATAAATTTTAAAACATATTAACATTGGAGCAAAGCGACTTCTTGTATAGGAAAAATCGAGTTTTTCCTATACAAGAAGTCGCTTTGCTCCAGCATTGCACACAAATTTTATTTCATAAAATTTGGCGCGCGAACAAAAAAAGTCTTTGACTTTTGAGCAATTTTGTAGTATAATAGAAATGGTTGGTAAGATAAGGTAAAGTAAAATTATTTTGGAAAAAATAATTTTACTATATCTTATTTCAAAATACTGAAAGGAGTGACCAACATGTTTAATGTAGGAGACAAAATTGTGTACCCAATGCATGGTGCAGGTACAGTAGACTCAATAGAAGAAAAAGATATTTTAGGAGAGAAACAATCATATTACATACTAAAAATGCCAGGCGAGGTTAAAGTAATGGTGCCAATTGCTAAGGCAGATGAAATAGGTGTAAGAAATGTAATAGATAAGAGTGCAGCAGACAAAGTATTTAGTATACTAGAACAAGATGAAACAGAAATGGAAAAAAATTGGAACAAAAGATATAGAGAAAATATGGAAAAAATGAAAAGTGGAAACATATATGAAATAGCAGATGTAGTTAGAAACTTAAGTTTTAAACAAAAAGAAAAAGGACTATCAACAGGAGAAAAGAAAATGCTAACAAATGCAAAGCAAATATTAATAAGCGAATTAGTATTAGCAGAGCATGCTAGTCAATCAGAAGTAGAAGAATTAGTAGAAAATAAAATAAACACATCATTTATGATGTTTAAATCTGAAGATGTAGTACCAGAAAATGTAGTAAATAAATTTATACCATTTGAAGAAAATGCAGAAGGACAAGAATAACAGTGATAATATATAATATAAAAATACAAAAAATGTTTGAAATAAAAACTTTTTTGTGTTTTTATATTGACAAAAAAACAATAACATATTATAATAACAGTTGTCGCAAGACAGCACCAGTTTATATGCAGATGTGGCGGAACTGGTAGACGCACAGGACTTAAAATCCTGCGGTTGAATAAACCGTGCCGGTTCGATTCCGGCCATCTGCACCATTAGAACACCAAGTGTTTCGGAAGATTCAAACTTGGTGTTTTAATTTTAAAAATAGTCAAAGTTCTAACAAAAGTTCTAACACTTTTCCAAAATTAGAATTTTTATTAAGTTAGAAATGTATTTT
>CALXAW010000080.1 GCA_944386375.1 uncultured Clostridia bacterium | reverse complement strand
TTTCGTCCGTTCCGCCTCTTAGTATTTTTCTTAAAAATATTATGTCTTCTCCTTTTTCTTTTACTGCTATGTGGTAATTTTTTACGCCTTCTAGTTCTTCTTCTAATTGTGTTAGCTCATGGTAGTGTGTTGCAAATAGTGTTTTTGCTCCGCATTTTTCTTTATTTGCTATAAAGTCTGCTACTGCCCACGCAATAGAAAGCCCGTCATATGTTGATGTTCCTCTTCCTATTTCGTCTAGTATTACTAAACTGTTTGCTGTTGCTTCTTTTAGTATTGTGGCTACTTCCATCATTTCTACCATAAATGTACTTTGACCCATACTTAGGTCATCTGAGGCTCCTACTCTGGTAAATATTTTGTCTACTACACCTATTTTTGCTTCTTGCGCTGGTACAAAGCTTCCTACTTGAGCCATTAATGTAATTAGTGCTACTTGCCTCATATATGTTGATTTACCTGCCATATTTGGTCCTGTTATTATGGCTAGTCTGTTCTCGTTTTTGTCTAGATATGTGTCATTTTGCACAAAACTTCCTGTTGGTAACATTTTTTCTATTACTGGATGCCTTCCGTCTTTTATGTCTATTATTCCATTGTCTTGTACTTGTGGCATACAGTAGTTCATGTCTTCTGCTACTTGCGCAAATGATGCGAGTACGTCTAGTGTTGAAACTGCTGTTGCTGTTTTTTGTAGTCTTTTTATATTTTTAGATATTTCGTCTCTTATTTTTACAAATACATCATATTCTACATTTATTACTCTTTCTTCTGCTCCTAAAACTTTGTCTTCTATGCTTTTTAGCTCTTCTGTAATAAATCTTTCTGCATTTGTTAATGTTTGTTTTCTTATAAATCTTTCTGGTACTTGTGATAAGTTTGATTTTGTAACTTCTATGTAATATCCAAATACTTTATTAAATCCTACTTTTAGGTTTTTTATGCCTGTTTTTTCTCTTTCGTCTGCTTCTATTTTTATTATCCAACTTTTTCCTTCTGTCGCTGCTTTTTTTAGTTCGTCTATTTCTGGATTATATCCTAGTTTTATTAGCCCACCTTCTTTTACTCCTATTGGTGGGTCATCTACTATTGCTGTTTCTATTAATGTATATATGTCTTGAAGTTCGTCTATATTTTCGTATATGCTTTTTAGTAAATTGCTTTTACAGTTTGATAGTGTGGTTTTTACTTCTGGTAATTTTGCTAATGAGTTTTTTAATGAGATCATGTCTCTTGCATTTGCACTACCATATGCCATTTTTCCTGCTAGTCTTTCTATGTCATATACTTTTTTTAGGCTGTCTATTATGTCCCCTCTTAGCATTACTTCATCTTTTAGTTCTTTTACTGCGTTTAATCTATTGTTTATTTCGCATACGTCTATTAGTGGGTCATTTAGCCATCTGCGTAATAGACGACCTCCCATTGATGTTGATGTTTTGTCTAATACCCAAAGTAATGTGCCTTTTTTTGTTTTGTCTCTTAGCTTTTCGGTTATTTCTAAGTTTCTTCTTGCATTTATGTCTAATGACATATATTTTGATATGTTGTATATTATAATTTTGTTTATATGTTCTAGGTTTGTTTTTTGTGTTTGGTTTAAGTATTCTAAAAGTGCATTTATTGATGCTACTGCTAATTGCTTTTCTTCTATATTTTCTATTTGTTTAGAATTATTGTCTACTAAGTTGAATTGTTGTTTGATTTTTTCGCAATTTAATGTAAAATATTCGTCTTCGAATTTTGTAATGTATATGCCAAATCTTTCTTTTATTGTTTTTATTTCTTCTTTGCAGTCATACATCATACTGTTTACAACAAGTTCTGCTGGGTTAAATCTTGCTATTTCGTCTAGTAAACTTGCAAAGTTGTTTGTTTCTTTTATTTCTGAACTGTAAAATTCTCCTGTAGATACATCACATAAACTTATACCAAAATATATTCCTGTTTTAAATATTGACATTATAAAGTTGTTTTTTCTTTCTTCTAGCATGTTTGATTCTATTATTGTTCCTGGTGTTACTACACGTATTACTCCTCTTTCTACCATGCCTTTTGTTGTTTTTGGATCTGATAGTTGTTCACATATTGCTACTTTATAGCCTTTTGCTATTAGTCTTGCTATATATGTTTCTGCAGCATGGTATGGAACACCACACATTGGTGCTCTTTCTTTTTGACCACATTCTTTTCCTGTTAGTGTTATTTCTAGTTCTCTTGATGCTGTTATTGCGTCATCAAAGAACATTTCGTAAAAGTCTCCTAGTCTATAAAATAAGATGCAGTCTTGATATTGGTCTTTTGTTTCTAAGTATTTTTGCATCATGGGTGAGTATGTTGCTTTTTCTCCCATTTATTATTTCTCCTCTCTCTGTTTGATTCATAATTAAATTTTGCAATTAGCGTATAATCAAAGGTTTATCTCAGAAAAGTTACTCTCTGTTGAGGCAGAATTAAATTTTGGCTAGGAGAAATGTATTTATAAGGCAAAGGAGCGTACTTGGTGTACGTGACTGCGTTATAAATGCATTTCGACAACGCCAAAATTGTAATTATGCCTCAACTAGCAACTAATTACTTTTCCTCTAAGGTACCACATATGTTCTGAGACTATTTGTATATCTATTATTTTATCTTTTAATTCTTCTTTTCCTTCAAATATTACTACTTTATTGCTTTCTGTTCTTCCTGTTAGCATTTTAGGGTTGTTTTTGCTTTTTCCTTCTACTAAAACTTTTTGTATTGTTCCTATGTATTTTTTGTTGTTTTCTTCTATTTGACTTTCTACTAGTTCTTTTAGTTTGTTAAATCTTTTGTGCTTTATTTCTTCTGGTACTTGGTTTTCCATTTTTGCTCCTGGTGTTCCTACTCTTTTTGAGTATATAAACATAAATACTTGTTCAAATTTTACTTTTTTTACAACATCTAGTGTGTCTTCAAAGTCACTTTCTGTTTCTCCTGCGAATCCTACTATTATGTCTGTTGTAAATACTACATTTGGTATTTGCTTTTTCATTTTTTGCACTAGTTCTAAGTATTGTTCTTTTGTGTATTTTCTGTTCATAAGTTTTAATACATTTGTACTTCCTGATTGAAGTGGCAAATGTATTAGTTTACATATTTTGTTGCAATCTCGTATTGCTTCTATTACATCATCTGTAAAGTCTTTTGGGTGTGGAGATACAAAACGGATTCTTTCTATTCCGTCTATTTTATTTATTGCACGAAGTAGTGTTGCAAATGAGTTTATTCCGTTCCAGTCTTGTCCTTTTTCTTTCCATTTTTCTGAACGCAAATATGAGTTTACATTTTGGCCAAGTAATGTTACTTCTTTATATCCTTCTTGTGCTAGTTTTGTTATTTCTTCTATTATGTCTTTTGGGTGTCTACTTCTTTCTCTTCCGCGTACATATGGCACTATACAATAACTGCAAAAGTTATTGCAACCATACATTATTGTTACATTTGCTTGTATGTTACTTGTTCTTTTTATTGGTAAATTTTCGTAAACTTCGCCGTCTATGTCTAATATGTCTCTTACTTTTTTTCTGTTTTCTAATACTTTGTATAGGTCTTCTGGAAGTTTATGTAGTGTATGTGTTCCGAATATTATGTCTACATATGGATATGATTTATTTATTTTTTCTACCATATGTGCTTCTTGCATCATACAACCACCTATTGCTATTATTGTGCCCTTTTTTTCTTTTATTTTTTTTAGTTCTCCTAGTTTGCCAAATAGCTTGTCTTCTGCATTTTCTCTAACACAACAGGTGTTGAATACACATATGTCTGCATCTTCGAAGTTTTCTGTTTTTGTATATCCCATTTGTTCTAACATACCACATAGTTTTTCTGAGTCGTTTTCGTTTAGTCTACATCCCATTGTTAATATTGAATAATGTAAATTTTTATTTTGGTTTTCGTTTTTTACTTTTTTTATGTATTCTTTTTGTGTGTTTATTTGCTCTATTGTTTTCAAATTAGTTCCTCCAATAATTAGTTTGTTGTTTTGTTTTGTTAGTTTGCCGCTTTGTTCCAGTTCATAAGTATAATTCCTATTATTACTATTGATGCTCCTATTACAGATTGTACACTCATATGTTCTTTAAATATACAGTATGATGCTACAAGTGTTAGTATTTGCACAATTCCTGTTGTTATTGGCATAATGTAACTTAGGTCAAACATTAAAACTATTTTTGTAAATAACAAAAAGCTACATAGGTAACATAGAAATCCTAATGCACTAATTAAGCTTATATTAAAATTAAATATTCCTTCTTTTACTGCTATTTCGCCTGAGTTTCCTCCAAGCTTCATAAATACTAAACCTGCTACTGTTAATATTAAATATATTATTACTAAAATAATTTTCATGGTCCAATTACTCCTTATTTCCAATTTTATCTCTTCCCTTCTTAAGGTATATTAATTGTTTTTGATTATTCCCCCATATTCGTTTTCGAAGATTGTTGTTGTGTCTTTTAATATTTGTTCTTTGTTTGCATGCCAATAGTCTGTAGAATTAAAATATATTAAGTATTCGCATTGTTTATTATTCCATGCCGAAATGTCTATATAGTCTTCTAAATAGAAGCCGTCTAAGCTATTATGACATGTTTGCTCTGTTATTGAATAAAACCATAGTTGTTCTAGTTTTGCATCTACAATCCATACTGGTGTTTCCATTGGTATTATTTCATATAATTTTTTTATTATTTGCATTTCTTGGTTTGTAAATGTTATATTATTTTTATTTAATTTGTCTAAATTAAATTGATATATATTAGTTACTGTATTACTTACATTTTCTTGTCCCCACATATAGTTTTTATTATATATTTTTTTATCTAGACCAGTTACTGTAAATACTATTAGTACTACATATGTACTAAGTACAGCTATTGGTAATGTTATATCTTTTTTAGATAATTGGTATAATTCACATATAAAAATATATATAACAATACTCCATAATATGTAATAATTTTTATAAAAATAATATGAAGATACTTTATCTTTCATTCCTAATATGAATAATGCTAACATAAATATTAGTAAAATGATTAGTATTGCATTTTCTAATGTTATTTTTTTGTTTTTTATACATGTTATTAAGTAATGTAACACAAATGGTATAAAAAATATAAAATTACCATATAGGTTTCTATATATTGCTCCTTCTGATGCTATTGCATTTTCATAATTTTCGCCATTTCCTAGCAAACTTGGTAATATAAAATATATACATCCTAGTATACAAGGAATTACTAGAGTTTGTATAATTGTAATTACCGTTTCTTTAGAAATTATGTATTTTCCTTTTTTATATAAAAATATAAAATATATTCCTATACTTAAATATATAACTGGCATAAATAAGTAATATGAAAAGAACAGTCCAAATGCAAGCATTGCTAAAATAACTTTGCAAATATGTATATTTACTTCTTTTTCTTCAAACATCTTACATACTGCAATCATTGCATTTATTATAAGTACTCCCATACCTAAATATGCAAAACCATATGTTAATACATCTACTGGATAACCTAATGCATATATAATTGCTCCAACTAAACCAAATATGTAGAATGATTTTCTTTTCATAAAGCTTATAACCATAATGTAAAATGTTGCTGCCATCATAAATAGGCATATTAGGTCAAATATAATATATATTTTATAAAAATCTAAGTAATTTATAAATCCATCAAATGCTTTAAATAAAAGTCCTGTGTTTACATATGATGCTGGCATAAATGTTTTAAAATCATATAATGTGTCTTTTTCTACATTTGATAATAATGTTGAATTTTCGTAAAACTTTTTAGCTGCCATGTAATGAACTGCTGGGTCTGTTGTTGTATACTTTATGTTCAATGGAAATCCATATTGCTTATAACCTATTGCTATTGTAATAACTAATAATATGACTACTGCAACTATGTCTATAGCTTTTATATAATATTTTTGTGTTCTTTTTTTGACAAATATGTTAAATGCAAGTAAAAATATAATTATTGTATTTATTATTGTAAACGAAATTAAGTTACATGGTATTTTTACTATGCTTAAGCAGTAAGCTACAAATGTATTGTATATAAAATATAATACTATAG
>CALXAW010000079.1 GCA_944386375.1 uncultured Clostridia bacterium | reverse complement strand
AGACGAAGAAAAAGAAGAATTAGTAGAAATTGTAGACTTTCTAAAAAAACCAGAAAGATATGTAAAAATGGGAGCAAAAACACCAAGAGGGGTATTGCTATATGGTAAGCCAGGTACTGGTAAAACATTAATTGCAAAAGCAATAGCAGGAGAGGCAAATGTACCATTTATATCTATAAGTGGCTCAGAGTTTATAGAAATGTTTGCAGGTCTTGGAGCTTCTCGTGTTAGAAAATTGTTTGAAAAAGCAAGAAAAATAGCACCATGTATTGTATTTATAGACGAAATAGATGCAATAGGTGCCAGAAGAACAAGCAATAGTGGAGCAGAAACAGAAAATAACCAAACATTAAATCAGCTATTAGTAGAAATGGATGGATTTTCTTCTGAAGAAACCATAATAGTTCTTGCAGCAACTAATAGACCAGAAATGCTAGACCAAGCTCTTTTAAGACCAGGAAGATTTGATAGACAAATAACTATTGCAACACCAGACCTAAAAGGAAGAGAAGAAATATTAAAAATACATGCAAAAGAGAAGAAGTTTGCACCAGATGTTACATTTAAAGGAATTGCAGAAGATACAGCTGGATTTACAGGTGCAGAGCTTGCAAATATTTTAAATGAAGCTGCTATTGTTGCAACAAGAAAACAACACACAGAAATACAAAATAGTGATATAGACGAGGCAGTTAAAAAGGTAACAGTAGGTCTAGAAAAACATAGTAGAGTTATGACAGAAAAAGATAAAAAACTAACAGCATATCACGAGGCAGGACATGCAATAGTAAGCAGATTTTTACCAACACAAACAGAAGTAAAGGAAGTTTCTATAGTGCCAAGAGGTTTAGCTGGTGGTTATACAATGTATAAATCAGATGAAGATAAATATTATATATCAAAAACAGAAATGCAAGAAAAATTAATAGCATTACTTGGTGGTAGAGCAGCAGAAAAATTAGCATTAGACGATATTTCTACAGGTGCTAGTAATGATATAGAAGTCGCAACTAAAATTGCAAAAGATATGGTAACAGTATATGGAATGAGCGACAAAATAGGACCTATATCATTAAAAGCAGATAATGGCGAATATGAACTAAAAATGTTCGGCGAAAATATAGAAGACAGTATTGGGCAAGAAGTGAAAATGCTAATAGACATAGCATATAATGATGCACAAGAAATTTTAAAACAAAATATGGATAAATTACACGAAATTGCAACTGTACTTCTAGAAAAAGAAAAAATAAATGAAGAAGAATTTAAAAGATTTTTTGAATAAATAAAACAATGTGGCTTAGATTATACAAAAACTTAATTTTAGCCATACAATAAAAAGACTGGAAATGCATATAATCCAGTCTTTTTTATTATACTAATCAGAAAGTCATACTTTCTGATTAGTATAAAAGTCGCTTCGCTCCAACGTTGCACACAATTTTACTTACGTAAAATTGGTGCTTGAACAAATTTACGGAAAGCCAATGAAAAAGTTTTAAATGCCGTTAATAAAATGGCTTTCCGATTTGTTCAATAGGAAAGTCATACTTTCTGATTAGTATAAAAGTTACCATATTCGATTATGTGGTAATTTATAAATTTAAACTACTTTCCAAGGCAAGAGTAATCATTGTATTTAAACCTTTTTCGCGTTCTTCTGCAGTTGCTTTTGGAGCATTTTTGTCAAAATTTAAATCTACTACACTCATTAAACATGCAGCTTTTTTACCTAATGTTTTTGCAACATAAAATAATGCAAAAGCCTCCATTTCAGATGCGCAAATATCTATACCTTTTGGTAGCCTTTCGAAAAATTTACTAGGGTCAGTCATATACAAATCAAAGCAATCAGTACATGCGGTAGTACCTTTTACTAGATGTATATTTAGGTTATTAGCAGTTTGTTCAATTATGTTATTTACACCTGCGCTAGACTCTACTAGGTGGCAATTATCATTATTAAGTGTTAATGCAAAATTACCTTCAGAATAAGCCTGCTCAGATAAAATAACATCAAATAATTTTAAGTTTGTTTTATATCCACCGCAAGAACCAATACGAATTATAGTATCTACATTATAATTTTTATATAATTCATAACAGTAAATTCCCATACTTGGCATTCCCATGCCAGAAGCCATAACAGTAACTTTTTTACCTTTATATATTCCAGTATATGCATATGCACAACGAACAGAATTTACTAATTTATAATTATCTAAAAAATTTTCTGCAATATATTTTGCCCTTAGTGGATCACCAGGCATAATAACAATTTTTGCAATATCAGCTTCATTTGCTTCATTATGAGGTGTTGGCATAAAATCACTCCTTATTTATTATTATCTTCTTTTGTTTCTGGTTTAATTTTCATATTATCACCAAAACGCTTAATCTTTTGTGTAGTAGTTTTTTCAAATTCGTTATCTCGTATACCAAAAGACTTAATATGTTTATAATTAGGTAATTTACTATTAACATTTTTAACAATATCAGAAACAATTTTTTTAATTTCTTCTTTAGTAGGAACTGTGCCCTTTAAATATTCTGTAATTGCTTCAATATTAGGGAAAATTTGAGCATTAACATATGTATCATCATCATTTTCTTTTTTTATTCCTAAAACGATAGCCTCAGAAATAAGAGGACTATCATTAAGATAATATTCAACTTCTTCTGGATATATATTTTTACCGTTTTTTGTTACAATAACACTTTTACATCGACCTGTAATGTATAAATAACCATTATCGTCAATTTTACCTAAATCACCAGTATGGAACCAACCATCAACAATAGTTTTACTTGTTTTTTCTTCATCTTGGTAATAGCCAAGCATTACATTAGGCCCTTTAACAATTATTTCTCCAACACCTTCGTCATTTGGATTTTCAATTTTATATTCCACATTAGGAATAGGTAGTCCAACAGAATCTGGCTTAGAGTATTTAAAAGTATTGCCGGCAACCAAAGGAGAACATTCTGTTAATCCATATCCTTGAATAGTAGGTAACCCTAATGAATCAAACTCACGAACTAAGTCTGGATTCATTGCTGCTGCACCAACTATAAATACACGAAGCCTTCCACCTAAAGAGTTTTTTATTTTAGACTTTACAATAGGCTTCATAAAAAAAGGCAACTTTGGAAAAGGATTTTCTTTAGGTGTTTGATATTTTTTAGGCAAAGATTGATTCATACTTTTAATAATCTTTTTATAAACATTTTCTAAAAGCAATGGAACACATAATACAACAGAAGGATGATATTCTGCAATATTTTGAGATATGTGTTTTAGCCCATCACAAAAAGCAATAGTTGCACCACTATATAAAGGCAATAAAAAGCCTATAGTACATTCATATGTGTGGTGTATAGGTAAAATAGAAAGAAATAAATCACTTCTTTTTACTTTAACAATACCATAAACAGACAATAAATTTGAACATACATTTCTTTGTGACAAGCATACACCTTTTGCACTTCCAGTAGTACCAGAAGTAAAAAGTAGTATTTTTAGCTCGTCAGGGTCTACAGTGATATTATTAAAATTATTATCTCCATTTTCTACAGTTTTATATCCTTCTTGTAAGCAGCTATCATAAGAAATTAAATTTTTGCTATTTTCAAATCCAATAAACATTAAATTAGAATTTTTTAGTTTGTCCTTTTCTTCAAAAAGTTTATCTAAAATTTTGCTATCACCTAAAATGGCATCAGAATTAGAAACATTTATAAAATTAATAATATCATCAATATGTAACTCCTTATCTAATGGCACAACTATACCTACAATAGTAGAAGCAAAATAAGAAGTTGCCCATTTATAACTATTTTTACCAATAACACAAATACGTTTATTTTTAAGTCCTTTATCTAAAAGATAAGAGCCTAGGGCTTGTACATCTTTTTTAAAAGCCTCATAAGTTATTGGAACTATATTTTTATTTTCGCCCTTTATTTTGAAAGCAACTCTAGTTTTATATATGTTTGCAGACCTATCTAATAATTCTTTAATATTTGTTATTTCTTCTGTTTTATAATATTCTTTTTTTAATTTTTCGGCTATTGTCATTTTTATACTTCCCTTCTTATAACTGTATATTTAAAATAAAGTTTAAACATATCTAAAAAAGTTATAATTAACATCATCTTTTAATAAAACTTTACCATCATAAATAGATGTTCCATCTTCTGATTCTAGAGGTATTTTAAAATAAACTGGGCATATAAACTTCTGGTCTAAATTATTAACAATATTTATATTAAAACTAATAGAAGTTTCGATAGAACTTAAAGTAACACCACATTTTTTAAGAAGTGAACCATCATAAGTAAGTGCACTTTCAGTTCCTTCGATGCTATAATCTGTTTTAATATTATTATTCACATATGTTAATGTAATGGGATTTGCACAATTATTATATAATGTTGCAGTGGATAAATCTGCAGAATCTTCAGAAGTTATATTAAAATGTAAAGAATCATTAACTTTATTTTCTTCTAAAAACTTAGGTGTGGCAAATTCATTAATGTTCTTATAATATAATTGCGGTGTTCCAACAGTAGGTGATTGTGAATAATTAATATTATCTATATATAACTCTTTAATAGTATTTTTGTAATTTAACTCGTCATCAACAGGATTAATAAAAATGGCTATATCTGTATATTGGTATAAGTTATTAATTTGTAAGCTAGTATTAGAATTAACCTCTGCATCTGCATTACAACTACTAAAAAAAGTAATATTATCAATTGTAAAAACTTGTTCTTCATTTTTCTCGGCTATGTTTAAAACATCTCTTTCAAAATTAATTTTATTAACAAAACCTTTTGATGCAGTATAACCTAAAAATAGAAATAAAATTACTAATACTGTAAGAATTGCAATAAATTTTATTGTACCTAAATGAGAGTGCTTTTTATTATTTTCAGCCATAGTTAATTTCACATTCCTTCCCTAAATTACATATATACTATATTATATTTTATGAATTAAATCAAGTATATATTCCATAATGTAACAGACAAAATGCTACAAAAATAAACAAAATAAGATAAAATAGTTTAATAATTTAACTAAATATGCTAAAATAAAAAAGAAGAGCAAAAAAGGAGGCTAATGGTATGAGTAGACATAAAAATATAACAGATAAATTTATACACGTAGTAGAAAAATGTATATTAATAGGGATAGATATATCCAAAATGACAACAACAGATACTATATTAACATTAGCTGTAAAGTCGCAAATAAGAATAGATAAGCTACGAGAACTGACATTAGAAGTTGGGTTAGACCCAGACTATAAAATAGGACAAGTTAAGTCCCAAATAACTCAAGCATATAGAGGTAATAACATATGTATACCACCTACCAAAGAACAAGTATTAATCTTAAAAGAATTGGGAATAAATTTAGAAAAAAAGAATGAAAATACTATAGAAAATTTTATAAAGATAACAGAAAAATTATCAGCTAAAGGAATAGATGTATCTAAAATGTCTAGTAGTGATACAATAGAAACATTAGCAAAAAAATCAGAAGTAAGTAAAAAAGACATAGAAAATATAGCACAAGAATTGAAATTAGATGTAGCATATCAAATAGGGTGGCTTAAAAATGGTATTGTTCAGGCATGTAGCGGAAACGGTACTATGAAACCACCAACGGAAGCACAAATACAAAAATTACATAAATTAGGAATTGATATAAATATTAAAACAATGCAATCAAAAGAAAAAAAGCAATATAAAAAAGAACGAGATACAATAGACGAATTTATAGAAGAACTAAAAAAGTTAAATGCAAATGGAATAGATGCATCTAAAATGACTCAAAGAGATACAATAGAATCTTTAGCAAAAAAATCAGGACTAACAACTGAAGAAATAGAAAAAATAGCAAAAAAAGAAGGATTAATGTTATATGAAAAAATTGGACAAACTAAAAAACATATAATAAATGCACATAGACATATGGGCTCTATGAAACCACCAACAGAAGAACAAATACAAAAAATGGCAGAACTAGGAGTAAGCTTAGAATATACAAGAAAAAAAGTAACCACAGAAGAAATAGCAAAAGCAACAATCAATGTAATAACAAATGTTGAATTAACAGATAAAGAACAGGCTATATTGACTAATCTAATTGAAAAAGAAAACGAAAGAATTTAAAAAATAGGAGATGTCATGGAAGATATATTTGATATAGAAAAATTTAATATAATAAGTGATAGCGAAAATTATTACTTTTTGCGTGCTTTAAA
>CALXAW010000078.1 GCA_944386375.1 uncultured Clostridia bacterium | reverse complement strand
CTAACAGCAAACTAAAAGTAATTATACTACTACAAAAACGCAAACTTTGTAAAAACTCACTGTCGAATAAAAATTTTGCTTTAGAAATATTAATACTATTTATATTAACTACTAGAACAAATAATATCATAACAAAAACAACAATTCAATATCTAGCACAAAATGTAAAGAAAAAATAATATAATTGTAACACAATTGTAACATTTCTTAATAAAAGCAACTTATATGCAATTAGCAAAAAGCGACTTCTAGCATAAGAAAAATCAATTTTTCTTATACTAAAAATCGCTTTTATTCTAAACTTATTGCTACAAATATACACAATTACACCTTTTTGCGAATTAAAGCAAAAATCTGTATTAAACCTAGGTAACCAAAAATAGGATATAACAAATTAATCAAATTAGAAAAACCTAGGCCAGATATAATCACACCAGAAATACAAATAACGCCAGCTATTTGTTTAAAATCCCTTTCATCTTTAGTAATATTTTTAAGTAAACTTACACCTATTGAAATTGCAGTTGTATAAATAGAAGCAAGTATTATAAAAGCATATATAAATTTAAATCCACTAAAAAACTCACCCACTACATACACTGCTGGCATCTCTAATGTATCTATATCAATATCTACCCTCGCTAATAACAAAAATATTGCCACAGCCAAAAGAGCAATTATTATCCCACCAAATACTGACGCAAATAACGCTGTATCTTGACTTTTTACATACTTTTTTAATGTTACTAAAACAGGAATTAATAATATAACATTATAACTTGCATATAAAATTCCGCTAAGTAACCAACTACCATTATTTACATTATCTAAATTTTGACCAATAGTTGTTATATCTATAGAATTAAAATTTATAAATCCAATAATAATAACAAAAATAATCAAAATTGGGGTTAATATGCTATTTATTTTTATTACACCATTTACACTTGTCATAAAAGTTATAAAACACATTACAGCAAGCAAGGCACTACCTAGGTAATTATTTATTCCAAACTCCTGCGAAAAATATGCACCAAACCCTGCAATCATTATATAAAAAATTATAAGCATAAATATATTTACAATAGTATTTATTATAAAAGTCGCATTAAAATATTTGCGTTTACTCGTACTATTAGTAAGATACTTTATAAAATCATTATAATTATTTATATCATTTTTACTTATAATTTTTAACACTTTATATGCTACATATCCAAAAATAAAACTACACACTAGAACACCTAGCAAACCCTTTGCACCATAGCTATAAAAAAACACATATAACTCTTGACCTGATGCAAAACCTGCACCTATTAATGCTGCAATTATAAGAAATACTATTTTTAATACATTATTCATAAAACAATAAAAACCCCCTTTTTTAATAGTTTATGGAGGTTTTAATTGTTTATTCACTCTGCTACTTCTTTAGTGTGTGCCAGTACTTATTTTTTTCTTCTTCTAACCTGCCATACTATTAATCCACATATTATTATAATTCCTGGTACTACGAATATTACTGTTTTAATTATTACATCTTCTTGCTCTGTTGTTGTAAAAGTAACATTATTTGTAGTTTTTCTTACTTGTATATCATCTTCTCTTTCTGTTAAATATGCCATAGAATTTAATGCTAAATCTTTATTATAATATATTGATATTATTGGAGCAGAACTATTATTTGCTATTGTATAATCTGATATAAATACATTTTCTCCATATATTATAAGCTTAGATTGTAACGCTGGCTCTGTTTCTGTTCCGTTTTCGTCTTTTTTAGCATCTTCTATAGTTTTTGTAAGCATTGTTCCTACAGTAAATTCTCCCGCTTCTTCGTCATCTTGTTTTTCTGTTGATGTTAATTCTGCGTTTCTTCTAAAAAATGATGTTGAACTTGCTGTTAATAAATCTTGTCTTTCCACTTTTAGCTCTGTTAGTGCATCTTCATCTTTAATATTTATTTTAGTTGCTTCTAACAACAATACACCTTCTGTTGAATATATGTCTGATGTTATATCTGTATATTGCATATCTGGTCTTATTATATATGGTTTTTCTGAAATCATTTTACTAGAATCTGTTTCCATTATATAACCTACACTAAATGGCTCTACTCCATACTCTGCTAAAACTTTATTTACATTAGGTAAGTTTTTCTCTACTCCATATGCAGAATTAAACCATAAAATATTTCCACCTTTATCTATATAATCTATAATTGCATTTGCTACAATATCTTCAAAATCTTTATTTGGTGATGTAATTATTAATGTATCACAATCATCTGGTACCTTTCCTTCTGATAATATATCTACTGTACCTACTTCCATTATTTCATTTGCCAAATATATTGACAAATAATTCATGTTTTGTTCTAAAGAAAAGATACTATATCCACTTAAGAAATACACATTTGGTACATCTTCTGTTGTTACAGTTATTATTGAAGATGTTAGTTTTTGTTCTGTTAAGTCTACAGATTCTGATGTATTGTAATCATAACTATATAAATCCATTTCTGTTAGTACTTTGCTTTTATCTCCACATTCTACTATTATTCCTTGTGTTTCGTTACTATCTATACCATATTTTTGTGAAAGATCTGTTCTTTGTGTTATATCAACTGCTTCTGCATTTATGTTTTCATTTACATTGTTGTATTGTTTTGCAAGTATTAGTGCAGAATCGTCATCTGTGTATCCTATAAAATATATATTTACTTTATCTGTTATTCCTGCTACTTTTTCTTTGCTTTGGTCAGATAATGTGTATGTTTTTTCTGAAGTTAAGTCAATTGGTGTTAAATCTAGTTTTTGCATCCCTGTTGAAATTAATATAAATACTGCTACTAAAATAATTACTAAAGCAATTGTCATTGTTCCATTTATTAACCATTTTTTCTTAATGGTGTTTATAAATCTGGTTCTTAATTTTTCTTTATTTTTTACTTTTTTTAAGCTTTTTTCTTCTTTTTCCAAAATGCTATCTCCTTTCTATCTTACACTTTTTCTTCTTTGTAATACTATAATAGTTAGTAATAGGCATAGTACTGTAAATGCTACATATGTTACAGTATCTGCTATGTCAATTTGACCATATACAAATTTAGAAAACATATTTATTAATGAAAAATTGGTAAATATCTCGCTAAAATTTGGTAAAAACCATGTTAGTATAAAAAACCCTATTGTTATTACTCCTGCTATTATTTGGTTTTCTGTAATGCTTGATGCTAATATTCCAAATGATATATATGACATAGCTAATAATAAAAATCCTAACATTGTAACTAGTGCTATAGATATGTCTGGCATACCATAATAACTTAAGATTGCAAAATACATAAATGTACATAGTTCTGTTATTACTATTACTAATGTTGCTGCAATAAATTTTGCTAATACTATTTTTGTTAAACTTAGTGGTGATGTCATAAGTAATTGTTCTGTGCCGTTTTTTCTTTCTTCTGCAAATGTTCTCATTGTAAGTATTGGTACTATAAATGTTAATACTGTTGCTCCTGAGTAAAATATATGTTCAAAATTTGTTGTTGAGAATGCTACTACATCTGTGTAAAAAAATATGCTAAACATTACTAAAAATAATCCTATAAATATATATCCTATTGGTGATAAAAAGTAAGTTTTAAATTCTTTTTTTATAACTGCTAACATTATTTTTCTCCTCCCTCTTCTATTAGTTGCATAAACGCATCTTCTAGCGTTGTATCTGCTTTTTTCATTTCAAATATTGTTATTCCTTCTTTTGCAAATAATTCAAATATAATTTTTCTTAAGTCTACATTGCCTTCGCCTTTTATTGAATATTGTTTTGTTTTATCTTCGTTTTCTAAAATTAATTTTACTTCTTTTATTTCTGGTATTTTTTCTTTTATGTTTTCCATTTTATTTTCTGGGTCTTCTACTGTTACATATACAGAATTATCATTTGCAACTTTATCTTCTAAGTTGTTTGGTGTATCTATTGCAATTAATTTTCCTTTGTTTATTATTATTACTTTATCACATATTTGGCTAACTTCTGATAATATGTGTGAACTTAATATTACTGTATGGTTTTTGCCTAGTTTTTTTATTAGGCTTCTTATTTCTGTTATTTGTTTTGGGTCTAGCCCAACTGTTGGCTCGTCTAATATTAATATTTGTGGTTCACCAACTAGTGCTCCTGCCATACTAACTCTTTGCTTATACCCTCTTGATAAGTTTCTAATTAATTTATTTTGTACTTCTTTTAACCCTGTGCTTTCTATTATATTTGCTACTTTTTGTTTTCTTTCTTTTTTATTTACCTTTTTTAATTCTGCCATATAATTTACAAATTCTTTTACTGTTAGGTCATAATAAAGTGGTACTCCTTCTGGCATATAACCTATTTCTCTTTTTGCTTTTTTAGGTCTTTTTAACATGTTTATACCATCTACTGTGACTTCTCCTTCTGTTGGCTCTATATAGCCTGTTATAATATTCATTGTTGTACTTTTGCCTGCTCCGTTTGGTCCTAATAAGCCTATTATCTCTCCTTTTTCTATTTTAAAGCTAACATTATCTAATGCTACAAAGCTTCCATACTTTTTTGTAATGTTTTTAACTTCAATCACTAAAGTCTCCTCCTTTTTCTCTTCTTTTTATTATGCTTACTATATCATTATTAATTTATATTTACAATAAATTTCACAAATTTTTCACATTTACTTACGGAAATACAGTATTTCATAATTTTATTTTTTTTTGCATATTATTAAATATCTATATTTGTGGAGGTACTTATGGAAGTTTTTTACCCTTTTTTTATAGCTTTTTCTATTATTTTTTTAGCAGAGCTTGGTGATAAAACTCAAATGCTTGTTATTTCTTTTGCTTCTAAAAGTAGGATTAGAAATATTTTAATACGGTGTGGCTCTTGGTACCTTTTTTAGTCATGGTCTTGCAATTATTTTTGGCAGTAGCTTAGGTTTGTTAGAAAATGATATAGTGCTTTTTTATTTAAAGGGTTTTACATATGTGGCTTTTTTATGTTTTGGTATTTTTGGCTTTTTACCTAAAAAAGATAAAGCTGAAACTAATTCTAAAACTGATTTTATTAAAAAACTAACACATCATTCTTTTAATTATATTTTTATTGTTGCTGTTTCTATTATGGTTGGCGAACTTGGTGACAAGACCTTTCTTGCTTCTATCGGGCTTGGCTTACAATACCCAAATTACAAGATTGCTTTAATTGCAGGTAGCATAATGGGTATGATTTTTAGCAATTTTATTGCTATTTTATTTGGACGTTTTCTTAATAAAAAAGTTCCTAGTAAATATATAGAGGCAATTTCAAATAGTATTTTTATTGTGTTTGGATTAATAGGATTAATTATGCTTTTTTCACATTAAAACCAGCCTTAAATAAGGCTGGTTTTTACTGCATTTTTAAATTGTTATTGCATTATATTACAAATTTTCTAATTATAGCTATTCCACTTGCTAGTGTTATTAATACTGCTGTTCCTAGTACAAAATATGTTTGTGCTCTACCTGTACTTATTGATAACAATACTTCTGCTATGTCTATATCGTCTTCTCCTGGTGCTTTATTTCCTGGAGTTGAGTCTATGTCTGGTACATCTTTGTCATTATAGTCTTCTGTTATTTCTGCTGTGTTTGTTTTTATGCCTAGATTGTTTCCACTATTTATCCATTTAAAAATTACTTTTACTGTTGTGCTTTCTCCTGGTTGTAATAATGTGTTTTCTAATGCTCTTGTATGTATCCAGCCATCTTCTCCCAATATCCATTGTGGGTTATCTTCTGGTACAAATTCTAGTCCTTCTGGTATGTCATCTGATATTTCTTTTGCATATCCTGGTATGTCTCCTTCATTTGTTATTTTTATTGTATATGCAAATTTTACTTCTGTTGTACTTAGTTTCTTTTTATGAATTTCTACCTTTGGTATTATATCATTTTCGTCTCCTACATTTCCTGTTTCTGTTACCTTTTGCACTCCATCTTCTGTTACTATTACTTGTGTTACATATTTTAATAAGCTTAAGTCAAATATTTCTGGCTCCTCTGGAGGTGTTTCTGGTTCTTCAGGTGGAGTCTCTGGCTGTTCTGGCTCTTCTATATAGATTTTTTCGAAGTCGTCGTCATCTTCTTGCCCTGGTACATATGGCTCGTCTGCTTCTTCGTCTTTATAGTTTGGTAGTTCTTCGTCTGATGGTAATTGGTCTGGTGTTTCTTCGTCTGTTAAGCTATCTGATGTTGAGTCTCTATCTGGTTGTACTTCTTCATGGT
>CALXAW010000077.1 GCA_944386375.1 uncultured Clostridia bacterium | reverse complement strand
ATACGGAACACAATTAAGAGAAAAGCAAAAAACAAAATCATATTATGGAGTTGCAGAAAGACAATTTAGAAAATATTTTGAAATGGCTTCAAACAAAAAAGGTATAACAGGTACAAATTTACTTCAAATATTAGAAAGTAGATTAGACAATGTTGTATATAGATTAGGTTTTGGAAGTTCAAGAGCTCAAGCTAGACAACTTGTAAATCATGGACAATTTGAAGTAAATGGTAAAAAGGTTGATATAGCATCTTATTTAGTAAAACCAGGAGATGTTATTTCTGTAAGAGAAAGTAAAAAAGACAATCCAATAATAAAAGCTAACATAGAAGAAAATGCAGCAAGACCAGTTCCAGAGTGGTTGGAGAAGAATACTGAAACTCTAAGTGGTAAAATTGTAAGATTAGCGTCTAGAGAAGATATTGATATTCCAATCGAAGAGCATTTAATAGTAGAGCTTTACTCTAAATAATAGTTTTGAATAAATATTAGGAGGTAAAAATGATAGAATTTGAAAAGCCAAATATTGAATGTCTAGAAGTAGATGATACAAATAGTTATGCAAAATTTGTATGTGAACCATTAGAAAGAGGTTATGGAGTAACAATAGGAAATTCTTTAAGAAGAATATTGCTTTCATCACTTCCAGGATGCGCTATAACAGGAGTTAAAATAGAAGGAGTTTTACACGAGTTTTCTACAATTCCAAATGTTGTAGAAGATGTTCCAGAAATAATAGTAAATTTAAAAAGTGTAAGACTTAAATTTGATAAAAATGAAGAAAAAATATTAAGAATTGATGTAAACAAAGAAGGAGAAGTAACAGCAGGTGACATTATAACAGATGGAACTGTAGAAATACTAAATCCAGATTTACATATTGCTACTATATCTGAAGGTGGTCATTTAAAAATGGAAATGACAGCAGATATGGGAAGAGGATACAATTCTTCAGACAAAAACAAAAAACCAGATCAAGATGTATCAATGCTTCCAATAGATTCTATATATACACCTGTAAGAAAAGTTAATTACCAAGTAGAAAACACAAGAGTTGGGCAAATGGTAGATTATGATAAATTAATTATAGAAGTATGGACAGATGGAAGTCTAAAAGCATATGAGGCACTAAGTTTAGCTGCGAAAGTTATGACAGGGCATCTAGATCTATTTATAGACTTATCAGAAACTACTAAACATACACAAGTTATGATAGAAAAAGAAGAATCTAAAAAAGAAAGAGTTTTAGAAATGTCAATAGAAGAATTAGAATTATCTGTAAGATCATTCAACTGTTTAAAAAGAGCAGGAATTGCTACTGTTGAAGACTTAACAAATAAAACTGGTTCAGACATGATGAAAGTTAGAAATTTAGGTAAAAAGTCATTAGACGAAGTAACAGCAAAATTACATTCATTAGGATTAGATTTTGCAGAAGAGGAAGAATAGAGATTGTATAAAGGAAGGTGAAAATAGTGGCTTCAAATAGAAAATTAGGCAGGACTACTGATATAAGAAAAGCTATGCTTAAAAATTTAACAACAGATGTTATCTTACATGGCAAAATTGAGACAACAGAAGCTAGAGCTAAAGAAGTAAAATCTATAGTAGATAGTGTTATTTCATTAGCTATTAAAGAAAAAGATAATTTTGAAACAGTTGATGTTAAAGTTGTAAAAGCAAAATTAGACTCAAAGGGTAATAAAGTAACAGAGCTAGTAAAAAGTAAAAATGGTAAAGAATATCTAAAAGTAGTTAAAGAAGAAACTACAGAAAAGAGACAAAAAGATATGCCATCTAGACTAAATGCTAGAAGAAAAATAATGAGAAAAATAAACAAAGTAAAAGATAGCGATGGAAAAAATATAGATATACCATCAAAATTATTTAACGAAATAGCTCCAAAATACGAAGGTAGAGTTGGTGGATATACACGTATAGTAAAAGCTGGACCACGTAGAGGAGATGGAGCAGAAAAAGCTATATTAGAGCTTTTATAGAAATAAGCGGGGGGAACACATAAATTTTATTTATTTGCACCCCTCGTTTATTTTTGTATTAATACATTTTTAAGTAGGAACTAATGTAGATTTTAGCATAAAAGCTAGTTTTGAATAAAAATAATATGATATAATATATATTAATTATATCATATTATTTTTATTTTGTATGTCGAAATTTGTAACTTAAAACAAAATTTACATAATTATTTAGAACTTAGTTCTTCTAAATCTAATAATTCTTGCCACCTTTTATCAACTTCTTTTTGAAATTCTTCTATCATCCACTCATTACCTGGTTTAAACATATGTTTAAAACGTTTTTGAGGTCTTAAAAACTCTTCTATTGGTAACTTTTTAGCAGGTTTATATGTTATTTTATATTTTCCATCAACAACTTCATATAATGGCCAATAACATGTATCTACAGCTAATTTATTAATTTGCATTAACATATCTGTAGGATATCCCCAACCTCTAGGGCAAGGAGATAGCACATTTAAAAATGCAGGACCTTTAGTATAAATAGCCTTTTCTGACTTTTCGTATAAATCTTTAAAATTAGCTGTTGCAATAGATTGTGCAGCATATGGAATATGATGTGATGCCATAATCTCTGTTAAATCTTTTCTAGATTGCATTTTTCCAGGAACAACCTTTCCTGCTGGAGAAGTTGTAGTATCTGCAAATCTTGGTGTTGCAGAAGAACGTTGAATACCAGTATTCATATATGCACCATTGTCATAACATACATATACCATGTCATGACCTCTTTCCATAGCACCAGATAAACTTTGTAAACCTATGTCATAAGTACCACCATCTCCACCAAATGCAATAAATTTTGTGTGTTCATCTTCTGGTAACTTACCTTGTTTTTTTAGAGAATTATATGCAGCTTCTACACCAGACAATGTAGCACCAGCACATTCAAAAGCTGTATGAATATAAGAATCTGTCCAAGAAGTATATGGATAAATAAAACTAGAAACTTCCATACATCCTGTAGCATTTGATATAACAGCATGATCTTCTTCTTTTAAAGCTCTTAATATCATTCGTGTAATAACTGGTGCGCCACAACCAGCACACATTCTATGACCAGATGTAAAACGTGAAGGTTTATTTGCAACTATTTCTTTTAAATTATAAGGCATTATTTTTCATCTCCTTTTCTTAATCCCAAATATCTATAAGGATTTTCTATTTTTCCTGTTTTTACAATATCCAATAAATCTGTATAAACAGACTCAATTTCATCAGCTCTAGTATCTCTTCCACCAAGTCCATATACATAATTTATAGTAGGAACTTGTTTTTTACATACATACATAGCAGATGTAATATCTGTATATAAAGCTCCACCTGCGCCATTTAAAGAATCAGCCTTATCTAAAACAGCTACAGCCTTTAAGTGAGATAATGCATTAGCTATTTCTTCTACAGGGAAAGGTCTGTACATTCTTAATTTAAGAAGACCAGCCTTTATTCCTTTAGCACGTAAGTTGTCCACAACAAATTTTGCAGTACCTGCTGTAGAGTTCATGCAAACTATAGCAATATCACTATCTTCTAATTTATATTCTTCAAAAAAGCCATATTTTCTGCCAGTCATTTTTGCAAAATCAGCAGAAACTTCTTCGATAACTTTTTTGGCATTTTTCATAGCTTGAGCTTGCCCAGCTTTATGCTCAAAAAGATAAGATTGTAAATCTAAAGGTCCAATAGCAATTGGTTCTTTTTTATTTAATAAATAATGTTCTGGCTTATATGTGCCTATAAATTCTTTTACTTTATCATCTTCTACAAGTTCAATGTTTTCAATAGAATGAGAAGTAATAAAACCATCTTGACATATCATTATAGGAAGTAAAACATCTTTGTGTTCAGCTATTCTATTAGCCATTAGCATATTATCATAAGCTTCTTGGTTATTTTCCGAAAATAGCATAATCCATCCAGAATCTCTAGCGCCCATTGCATCTGAATGATCATTATGAATGTTAAGAGGTCCAGATACAGCCCTGTTTACTAAAGACATAACAATAGGCAGACGTAAACTTGAAGCTATATATATCATTTCCCACATTAAAGATAATCCATTTGCAGATGTTGCAGTCATAGCTCTTGCTCCTGCAGCTTCTGCTCCTATACATGCACTCATGGTACTATGCTCACTTTCTACAGCTACAAACTCAGTATCAACACTACCATTAGCTACAAAAGTAGAAAAATATTGAGGTATTTCTGTTGAAGGAGTTATAGGAAATGCTGCAACAACATCAGGATTTATTTGTTTCATAGCAGTAGCAACTGCTTCATTACCACTTAAACGTTCTCTAATACCCATTATTTAGATTCCTCCTCTCTCATTTCAATTGCACCAAATGGACATACCTTTGCACATACGCCACATCCTTTGCAATAATCAAAATCAAAATCTTTTCTTTTTAAATCTTTTTCAACAGGAATAGCATCTTCAGGGCAAACAGCAAAGCATAAACCACATTGTTTACATTTTTCTTCTATATAAACAGGGCACATACTTCTCCAGTCACCAGTTTTAAAATCTTTTGCATTTCCTGCTTCATAAATATTACCACCTATTGTCATTTTATCCATAGGTGTTTTATTATCTATATTTGTCATATCTTTTTAACCTCCTTTAATGCAACTCTTAAAGCCTCCATATTACCATCAATAACTTCAGGCTTTTTAGCAAATTTATGCTTAAAAGAACCTTCCATATCTTTCATCAATTCTTCATCAGTCATTATTTTAGTAACTTTTACAATTGCTGCAAGCATAGGAGTATTAGGAAAATATCTTCCTAAAGCATCTTCAGATATTTTTCTTGCATCTATTGTATAAACATCACCATTATAGCCTTTTAGTTTTTGTCTTAATATTTCTGGTGATTTAGTAGTATTAATAACTATTGCACCTGTTTCTTTTAAACCAGAAGTAACATCTACAGAATCTAATAATGTATCATCTACAACTACAACATAATCTGGTTCATAAATATTGCTGTGAATAGTAATAGGTGTATCGCTTATACGGTTATAAGCTGTGATAGGTGCACCCATTCTTTCTGGACCATACTCAGGGAAACCTTGAATATATTTTCCAGTATTAAATGCGGCATCTGCAAGTAATAATGAAGCAGTTTTTGCACCTTGTCCACCTCTACCATGCCATCTAATTTCTAATAAGCCATCCATTTTATTAGCCTCCTTTTTATCAAATTTTATATATGTAGTATATGACTAAATCTATTCTGTGTCAAGCCAATTTTTAGACAGTAAAGTCAACATTGGAAAAGAAAAACTTTTATAATAATCTAAAAGTATCATTTTCTGATTATTACAAATATACTAAAAATAATTACAGTTTTAATTGTCGAAATTTGTCAAACGATTTTTGTTGACTTTCGTGTTATAGTGTCATATAATACATATGTAAATTATGTGTTAGGAGGTGAAATCAATGAAACAGGAAGAAATGGATAATAGAATGGTTAATATTGAGAATTTGCTTATAAAAATGAGTCAACAAATTGAAGGTCTAAGTCAAAGAATCGATAAGCTAGAGCAAAAAGTTGATAAGCTAGAACAAAAAGTTGATAAGCTAGAACAAAGAATTGATAAGCTAGAACAAAGAATTGATAGACTAGAGCAAAAAGTTGATGCGATTGAGAAAAAATTAGAAGAACATGATCAAAGATTTGCTGCGATTGAGAAAAAATTAAAAGAACATGATCAAAGATTTGCTGCAATTGAGAAAAAATTAGAAGAACATGATCAAAGATTTGCTGCGATTGAGAAAAAACTAAAAGAACATGATCAAAAATTTGCTGCGATTGAGAAAAAACTAAAAGAGCATGATCAAAAATTTGTTGCGATTGAGAAAAAACTAAAAGAGCATGATCAAAGATTTGCTGAAATAATCGAAACACAAGAAATAATGCAAGCAAATATAGGTATGTTAAATACTCAAGTGGGAGAAGTAAAAAAAGAATTAAAAATTTTATCAGGAAGAGTAGCAGTTATAGAGGTAGAGCAAGGCGAAAAAATACAAGCATTATTCAATGTTATTACTAATCCATCACAAAAAGTTTATAGTGTCAGAGAAGAAATTGATTTACATGAAGACCGCTTAGATGAACACGATGTAAGAATTCGAGTATTAGAGTCTAAAAGCAAATAATCTGAAAACAAAATAGATTATAGTTATTTCAAAAATAGCTATAGTCTATTTTTTATACAATAGGAAATAATATGTTATAAATATTTCACATCGCTTTTGTTCTAGTATAGGAAAAATCGAGTTTTTCCTATACCAGAAGTCGCTACGCTCCAAAGTTGCACACAATTTTACTTCGTAAAATTGGCGCGCGAACAAATACGCGATGTGTAACTATGCTAAAATG
>CALXAW010000076.1 GCA_944386375.1 uncultured Clostridia bacterium | reverse complement strand
TTAAATAATATGTTAGCCAAATATGATATAAAAAATACTACAGATGAAATTAATGCTATGAAGGAAATTATACAAGAAATTGTTATTTGTGGGTTAAGCCGAGGAGGATTTTTTAATGAAGCAGCTTTTTATGGTGGAACAGCGTTAAGAATATTTTATGGATTAAACAGATTCTCTGAAGATTTAGATTTTGCATTAATAAAACCTAATAAAAATTTTGATTTAAGTAAATATTTTCCTTTTATTGAAAAGGAAGTCATGGCTTATGGTTTAAATTTAAATATTATTACAAAGGAAAAAACGAAAGATTCTAATATTCTTTCAGCCTTCTTGAAAGGAGATACAAAAGAACATATATTTATATTTTTTCCAAATGAGAATATGAAAAATATGACTTCTTTAAAAAATATAAAAATAAAGTTTGAAGTAGATGTAAATCCACCAAGTGGTGCTACATATGAATTTAAATATAAATTATTACCTTCACCACATCAAGTTAGATTATATGACGAACCATCTCAATTCGCAGGAAAAATACATGCAATATTATGCAGAAACTGGAATTATAGGACAAAAGGTAGAGATTTATATGATTATGTGTTTTATTTATCTAAAGAGACAAAAGTAAATCTAGAATTGCTTAAATCAAAATTAATTGAATCTAAGGTAATAACAGAAAATTCAGATTTTAATATAGATATATTAAAAAATTTATTAAATAAAAAATTTAAAGAAATAAATTATGCTGATGCAAAAGAAGATGTTATAGCATTTATAGAAGATAAAGATTCCTTGAATTTATGGAATTCAGAATTTTTTGTTGAGATTACAAAAAAATTGAAGATTAGACTTTAAAACAAAAGCGAAAATAGAGGCAGGAAATCAAATCCTGCCTTTATTATGTAATAAAAGCAAAACCTAACTTCCTGCTTGATATTATTATGATAAATTAACTATAACTATTTCATTTGAGATTCAGCTTGTTGGATAAGTTTTCTTACCATATTACCACCTATTTTACCAGCATCTTTAGCTGATATATCTCCATTATATCCGTCTTTTAAATTAACACCAACTTCGCTAGCAACTTCATATTTGAATTTTTCTAATGCTCCCATAGCTTCTGGAACTAATTTTTTATTACCGTTTGTGTTTGCCATTGTTTTTTCACCTCCTGCTATATATAACATTTCTTAGAAAAAACTTTTGCTTTTTCTAAATATATAATGTGTAAAAAAACACAAAAATAAACAAGAAATTTTTGGAAAAATAAAATAACACTTGTAATTATAAAAAAATATGCATATAATATGTTTGCGAAAAAAGTAGAAAAAAGAGGTAATGATTATGTATAAAATAGTAGCAATAGATTTAGATGGCACCATGCTAACCCCATATGGTACAGTAACAGAAAACACAAAAGAAAAAATAAAACAAACAATAGACCAAGGAACAGATGTAATAATAGCAACAGGCAGACCAGTAATAGCATACTTAAAAAACTTAGCAAGTGAAATAGGAAGCAAAAATTACTTTATAGCTGGAAATGGAGCAATGATATATGACATAAAACAAGACAAAACAATATACAAAAAATACTTAACCAAAGACAAAGTATTAGACATAGTAAAAATATGTGAAGAAAATAGCATATTTTTTAATGTATATACAGAAAACTCAATAATAACAAAAAGCTTACAATACAATGCATTATACTATAATAAAGAAAACTTAAAAAGAGAAGAAAATAAAAGAATACATATAAATATAGTAGAAAATATATATGAATATATAAAAAATATGGAAGAAGAAGACTTTTTAAAAATAACAATATGTGACGAAACACAAGCCATATTCAATTCTATAATAAATAAAATGAGAACAATAAAAGATGTAGAAGTATTAGATGTATCACATATGTCTAGAAAAATAATAAAACAAGGAACACAAGAAATATCAATAGAATATTTTTACACAGAAGTATCAAGGGCAGGTGTAGACAAATGGTATGCATTAGAATATTTAATGGAAAATTTACAAATAAAAAAAGAAGAAGTAATTACAATAGGAGATAATATAAATGACTTAAAAATGATACAAAATGCAGGAATAGGAATTGCTATGGGCGAAAGTACACCAATATTAAAAAAAGAAGCAGATTATGTAACAGCAGACAATAGCTCAGAAGGAGTAGCAGAGGCATTAGAAAAATACATAATAAATAACAGTTAAATATTGTTTTAACAGAATAGAAAACAAAATAAAAAAATTTAAGTTACTCATCTAAAAATGAAAACAATAAGATTTTATTTTTAAAAGAAAAGATGCTTTTTCTATTCAATAGAAAATAACAAAAACGAAAAATGAAGAAAAAACAAGAAAAAATATTACAGAAATATTACAATAATATTACAAAAATATTAAGTTTAAAATAAAGCAACAATATTTATTGCTTTTAAAACATAATTGCGTTAAAATAAAATAAGACAGTAATGTCATATTTTAAAATTTTTAATAAAAAAACAATAAAAAAAGAAGATAAAGGGAGGAATTTGTAATGGCAACAAATCCAATGCAAAGAAAAGCAAGAAATTCATTCTTATTAGGAATGTTAGTAACACTATTGATAGCGGGAGTAGCAATAGCATTTTTACTAATGCAATTAATGAAAGAAAAGGCAGAAGAAAAAACATATGTAATGGTTTCTGTTTTAAGTAAAGATGTTGAATCAGGAGGAGAAATAGCAGCAGCAGATTTAATACCAGTAGAGGTCCCAAGTGAAGCAGCTCCAACACAAGGTACAATAGGACAAGAAAGTTTTATGGATAGCGAAGGAAATGAAATAAAAGCTATAGCTAAAATAGATTTAAAAGCAAATACAATACTTACACAAGATATGATAGTTGCTGATGGAGAAAAAACTGGAAACGATGTTAGAAAACAAGAATATAACTCAATAGTATTACCAATGGACTTAGTAACAGAAGATTATATAGATATAAGATTAATGTTACCATCTGGACAAGACTATATAGTAGTATCTAAAAAGCAAGTAGAAATACCAATGGTAGGCGGGGTAGACTCTACAGACACAATAATAGTAGAAATGTCAGAAGACGAAATATTAATGATGTCAAATGCTTTAGTAGATGCATACATGATAGAAGGTTCTAAACTATATGCTACAAAATATACAGAACCAGGAAACCAAGATGCATCAACACCAACATATGTAGTAGGAAACGAAGTAGCACAATTAATAAACAGTGATCCAAACATAGTAGAACAAGCAAAAACAGCATTAGCAGAAAGATATAATAATAATACATCATTAAGACAAAACTATATAAATCCAGCAATACAAGCACAAGAAGATGCAGCAGGAAATCAAGCAGAAAAAATGACAGAAAGTATAACAAATGCACAAAGTGCAAGAGAAGAATACCTAAACGGACTAACAGCAGCGCCAGCAGAATAAAACAAAAAGGAAGGAAGTATATACATGGAAAAAGTAGGCTTTATAGGTGCTTATGACAAAATAGATTGTATATTATATATAGCCAAAATACTAAGAACAGTAGGAAAAAAAGTATTAGTTGTGGACTCAACAATAAATCAAAAAGCAAAATACATAGTTCCTGTTATAAATCCAACAGTATCATATGTTACAGAATTTGAAGAAATGGATGTAGCAGTTGGATTTGAAGATTTTGATGCTATAAAAAACTATTTGGGAGTACCAGAGCAAAACGAATTAGATTATGATTACGCATTAGTAGATATAGATAGAGCAGGAGCACTAATTGACTTTGAAATAAACCCAACAGATCAAAACTATTTTGTAACAGCATTTGACCTGTATTCGCTAAAAAGAGGACTAGAAATATTAAACAATGTACAAGAACCATATAATTTAACAAAAGTACTATTTTCAAAAGATATGACAAAAGAAGAAGATGATTATTTAAATTTCCTTTCATTAGGACTAAAAATAGTATGGGACGAAAATAGAGTATATTTTCCGCTAGAAAATGGTGACTCTTTAGTAATAGCAGAAAGTCAAAGACTATCAAAAATAAGATTTAGGCAATTAAGTATACAATATAAAGACAGCTTAATGTTTATAGCAGAACAAATACTAAAAGATACAAATGGTTCACAAATAAGAAAAGCAATGAAAAATATTGAAAAAGGAGCATAAAAATGGCAGTAGTATCATTTTGGAGTAATACTAAAAAAGAAACAGGTAAAACATCAACAATGGCAGCAATTGCAACATTTATGGGAATAGAACATAATTATAGAATATTAGTAATATCAACAAGTTATAAAGATAATACATTATACAATTGTTTTTGGGAGCCAGAAAAGATAAAGAAAAATTTAGGGCTATTTGGGCCAAATACAAATGTAGCAATGCAAAGTGGAATAGAAGGGCTAAATAGATTTATACGCAGTAACAAAATAGCACCAGAAACAATAAGAGACTATACTAGAATTGTATTTAAAGATAGATTAGATGTATTATTAGGATTTGACGGAGAAGAAGAATATGTTCAACAAATACAAGAAGGATATCCAGGAATAATAGATGCGGCAAACAAATATTATGACTTAGTATTTGTAGATGTAGACAAAAACTTAAGCAAAGAAATTCAAGACCAAATATTAAAGATATCAGATATAGTAATGGTTACAATGTCACAAAGATTTTCAGAAATAGACAATTTTAATAAACTAAAAGAAGAAAATGACATGTTTAAAAGTCCAAAAACACTATTAATGATAGGAAGATATGACAAGTTTTCAAAATACACATCAAAAAACATAACAAGATATTTAAGAGAAAAAAATGAAGTATCAACATTACCATACAACACATTGTTTTTTGAAGCATGTCAAGAAGCACAAGTTGCAGACTTATTCTTAAAGTTTAGAAAAATAAAAGACGAAACAGATAGAAATGGATTTTTTATGAAAGAAGTAAGAAGATTATCAGAAAACATAATATACAGATTACAAGACTTGCGAATGAGAATGAGATAATAAGAGGAGGAAGGCTAAATGACTATAACTAATATTTTATTAATGCTAGTTGTAATAGGTTTGGCAGTGTTTTTTGTCTACTACACAATAAAGAAAAAGAAAACAGCACAAGTAGAGCAAACTGTTAATGTAGACGACAAAACATATACACTAGAATTAATGACTCAATTTGTTAAAAAAAGGCTAGACGAAATAACCAAAATAAACTTATATGATATAGGGTTATCAGAAGAAGAATTAAAAAGAAGAAAAAACAAAAAATATGAGTTGAAAAAAGCATTAAAAGGTTGTACATATGGAGACGTAAATGACAAAAAATATGTAAAAGAATTGATATATGACTTGCTAGAACAAGAATATGGAGTAGACGAAGTAAACATAACAAAAGCAATACCTTTTGATGTACCATCACTATTAACACCACAAGACAAATTTGATATTTTAATACATGTGTATAAAAAAGAATTTGGATATGAAGCATTAACACAACTTATAAAAAAATATAATTTAGCCGTATTAAAATATGTAGAAGGAGAAACAAAACCTTCATATGTTATAACAGAAGACGAAATAAATGACATATACGAAAAAGAAAATGTAGTATTATCATTTCAAGATAAACTAAATGTAGTTGTACAAAGAATATATCAACACTACAAAGGATACAGCAGTATAGACGAAGTAAGAGACATGAACATAGACGGTGTATCTGGTGGTGTATCTGGACTTCCAGAAAGCTTTTTAAGCCAAGTTGCACAAACAGATGGAGACTATTTACAACAAGTAGCAGAACATAAAGTACCAAGGGCATGTGACAGTATATGGATATTTTTCCAAGGTAAATCAATACGTTTAGCATTTTTATCATTTGGAACAGAAGCAGAGCTAAAAAGAGTATGTCAAAACATATATAAATACAATAACCCAGGACAATTATCAGACACAAATGGATATAAAATAAACGAAATGAAAGACGGTTCACGTGTAGTTGTAGTTAGACCAAGCTTTTCAGAAACATGGGCATTTTTCGTAAGAAAATTCGACGTAAAACGTGCTACACTAGAACAATTAGTAACATTACCAGGATACGAAGATGCAATAGCATTATTAAAGTTCTTAGTAAAAGGAGCAAGAATTACAGCAGTAACTGGTGAACAAGGTTCTGGTAAAACAACATTACTTATGGGTATGATAGAAAACATATACGAAACAATGAACATAAGAGTTCAAGAAACAGCATTCGAGTTACACTTAAGAAAAATATATCCAACAAGAAACATATTATCATTTAGAGAAACAGATACAATATCAGGACAAGAAGGATTAGACGTTCAAAAGAAAACTGACGGTTCTGTTAACATCATAGGAGAGGTTGCAACAGACCCCG